>NZ_CAWPHH010000004.1:0-119229 GCF_963887965.1 Photorhabdus sp. RW14-46
TAGCGGCTGCCAATGGTGCCGCGGGTGCAGCCAGTGGTGGTGCTACCGCAGCCGGAGCCAGTGCTGCAACAGCAGCAACAGTGAATACCGCCACATACGGCGCAGTTTCTGCGGGTATCTCATCTCTAGCTTCTACGGCAGCAGTTAAGCTTATTAATAATAAAGGAAACCTATCGAAAACCCTTAAGGATATGGGAAGCAGCGATACCGTTAAATCAACTATCACATCAATGGCGATGGGTGGCGCACTGGCGGGTTTTGATAACGTCATGGGATGGGATAAAGCCGCCAATGGCGCTCAAATTGACCCGGCAAAAGCGACATTACCTAAACTGAGCAATGGCGACTGGAGCAAAGTGGCTCAACGGATCGCCGGTCAATCCATTATCAGTTCCAGCCTTGGTACAGCCATCAATGGCGGTAGTTTTAAGGACAATTTTACCACCGCATTACTTGCCAATATTGGCAGCCAGATTAACGCCGAAGGTGCCGGGTTGATTGGGGCTAACGGTCAGGTGTTAGATTTACCCGGAAAAGCCATTAGCCATGCGGCGGTTTCTGCCCTTGCTGCGGAAATTGGCGGCGGTGATGCCAAAGGGGCGGCGGCTGGGGCATTAGCCGCAGAATTGGCCGCGATAACATTGGATAAAACATTCAATGATCCAATGAAAATTCAGGCGGGTGGCAAAATCATCGGCAGCGTCGCAGGGGCCATTGCGACCAACAGCGCCAAAGGGGCTAACAGTGGGGCTAATGCCGGGGAAATTGTTATTCTCTTTAACCACCTGAACTCCATGAATGCCTACAATCTGGCTAGAGAGCTCCAGGAAGCCAATAAGCAAGGAACCCCTACCGAAGCAATCTGGAACAAATACAACAAACTGGGCGCTACACAACGGGCAGAAATGTTGTCTCACTGTGCCGGGAACGGTGGGTTATGCACACTGACCTATCAGGCTGAAATGGAAGGTGGGATAAAAACAGCGGATGCCATCAGTGGTCTGAGATGGATGTTTGGCTTATCGGCTGAAGATACTCATCGTCTCAGCCAGTTTGTGACGACAGAAAACCAGAACGATTTAGGGCTGTTGTATAACTCGTTGCCAGCTTGGGAAAAAGGTGCACTGATAGCCAAAGAGGCGGTAGAATCTGCCGGTATTGGTGGTGCTATCGGCGGTAAAGCTTCGGTTGCTTCGATTGTTGGGAAGAGTCGTCATGTTGGCAACACAATAGGCTCAAGCAAAACGAAAGAAACTCAGATATGGACAGAAACGAAGAAAAAAGAGCCTGTAGCAAATGCTTACGGCCACTGGGATAAACATAAAAGTGAATTCCCTGAATATCAGAATTCAAAACAATATGTCGAAGCCACCCATAATTTTATTAAAAATCCTCCAAAAGGAACTTTAGTCAAAACCCGAGCTAATGGTGATACCTTGTATTACAATCCAAAAACAAATATTTTTGCAGTAAAAAATGTGGATAATGTCCCGAAAACAATGTTTAAACCAAATCCAGTAGATCATGGATATGAAACAAATTTGGATTACTTCAATGCACAAAAATAATAGATTATATGTATGCCGTGTGTGTGGTGCAGAACAGTTAGATCCTCCGTGGGGTGAAGATGGTAACTCACCAACATTTGATATCTGTGATTGTTGTGGGGTAGAGTTTGGCTATGAAGACGCTATTTTAGCAGCATTAAAGAATTATAGATCCAAATGGTTGGATAAAGGCGCAAAATGGAACTCTGAAAAATCCAAGCCAAAAAATTGGTCGCTAGAGGAGCAACTATCAAATATACCTAAAGAATATTTGTAAAATTTAAGAGTATGCAAATGGATTTGGGTGATCTCTTGTTAATAAAATGACCACTCTCCCTGTGTTAGCAATACGCTAACACAGGGAATTTATAGCCCATCATATCAGCCAGTAAACTGGGTGATATAATCAAGAAAGGCGATCAACTGTATTTGGACAGTTCTCATAAAAACCCTCGAAAGGAACTTTAATCAAAACCCAGGCTAATGGAAATTCTTTATATTACAATTCAGCATATTTGTTTATTACTCAACACTAAAATTCATTGGAAAAACACTGAAATATTAGTACATAAACCGAGCTAAAACACGATTAGCCAAATATATGAGCAATTATAATTATTTAAAAGACCACCTCCCGATATAATAAACTACCAATACCCATAAATAGTTAATTTTCTACAATTGACTTATCCACACATTCTTTCAATAGTAAAATTAATTAATAAATATAATTTTTAATAATATAAAAGTGGCCATGAATTATAAAATTTCAGGCCACGTTTCATCAAGCTTTTATTTAGCTTGCCATTCATGTCAGGCACTAATATTAAATTAATGACCTACAAATCAATCCTGGCAAATCCTATATCCTATTACTCTTGAATTGGAGAGGGATTTGCAATACTTTTCAGTGAATCAGGAATAATTTTACTGAGATACATATCACTAATTTTTGGCAAATTTTTAACATAGAGATCATATGGCATCCAGAATGATTTCCCCTCAAATCGATTATTCTGGAATATATCATTTTGCACGTCTGCTGGAATATTTTCCCATTCAGCAGCATCAGGCGAATATGGACCTTTATATTTAACGACATTCCACGGATTATGCAGTCGTACTAACTTAATATCATTCCATTGCTGAGCATCTAATATTAAATAAGCATGACCTGATACCAAATCCGTTGATGAACCGGTTCCTTGATAAGTCACATGATGTTTTATTTTGAAGATATCAATAAATTTCTCATCCCAAATACGATCCTGATTACCCTGATTAATACTGGTATTTGCTGTCGATTCTATACCAAAATAGATTTCATTACCGCCGCCTAAATTCTCATAGCTTCCATGCAATTTCGCAAATGCTTTTTCAATCAGGTAATACCAAAACTCATTTTTATCTTCCATAGCAGAAAAACTCACTCGTGGCAGATCATCGTCAATCAATAAATAACCAACCGTCGATTGATTGATGATTCTGATCGAATAAATGCCCGTTGGGTTATAAACCGGTGGATAGATAGCAGAAAATAACAAATTATGCCCTTCAGGATGGGATGCAATTGCCCCAATGGTGCTAACAAAGCCGCAATTACCAAGATAAAGCTGACCCATATCGATCATCTCTATCCCTTTAATAAACATACCCGGAGATTCAATAAAATCTTTAATACGGCTATGGTTGTTAACTCCCCCGCTCTGCCATTGCTTAGGAGGATATGAATCATCGACTAAATAGGCACTCTTCTCTGATAACGCTTTAATTAAGGCCAAGACAGGATCTTTTGCATATAAAGTGACGCCTTTAAAGTTAAAAGGTTCACAGGCAGCCAGAATATCATTTAATTCACTTAATTTTACCGCTTTATCAGGATCTCCGTTCAATGCTTCTTGCACTGTTTTTTCAGCATATGCGTCACGTCCACATGCGATTAAATCCCTATCTGGTGATTTCGGCCATGTATGAACATTAGCGACATCAACTGGTTTATCGGAGAAATTAACAACTGACATTTTCAATATCCCTTGATTTTATAATGAATGGATAACCTTACGCTGTAATTTATATTAAATAGCCAGCCCAAAGGTTTTATACCTAATAATATGATTAAGAGCCTATCTCAATAAGCGTAATTGTTGCAGGCCATTCTTATCAATGAACAGTGAACACGGACAGCGCGGAAAAACCGGAGCGTACACGTAGTACGTGAGGATTTTGAGCACTTCCCAGGTTCAAAATGGCAAATAAAATAGCCCTATTGAGATTGGCAGTAAATAATCAGCGAATAAACTTACCTTAGGCGAGGTAAATATTTCCTTATCACGTTATTAAAATCAACTTAATTATTAAATAGATGATGGTCTTATTTTATTGAGTTAGTATTAATAATTCGAAATAACAATAACCATTTCGATTCAATTAAAAAATCAAAAATATATACCCTATGGATTTCAAGATGGATCGCGACGGCAAGGGAGTGAATCCCCGGGAGCATAGGTAACTATGTGACCGGGGTGAGCGAGCGCAGCCAACAAAGAGGCAACTTGAAAGATGACGGGTATAAAGCCTGCGTATAATACACAGGCTTTATATAGATTCTGAAAATAATTACTGCGTAACTTATAAGAATGGCGTGATATTGCCAGCCCCTTCCCGTATTACAACCGGCGTATCCTCAGTTAAATCAATTACGGTGGTAGGCTGTTGCCCTAAATAACCCCCATGAATAATCAGATCAACCTGTTTTCCCAAATTATCTTTAATTTCTTCAGGATCAGATTCAGCAAAATCATTGCCTGGCAAAATCAGGCTCGTGGACATCAATGGCTCACCCACTTGTTCAAGAAGCGCCAAGGCAATTGGATTGGATGGAACACGTAACCCGATAGTTTTCCGCTTATCATTCATCAAACGGCGAGGGACTTCTTTCGTCGCACGCAAAATAAACGTGTAATTGCCCGGCGTATTATTTTTAATCAGCCGAAAAGCTGAATTATCGACATAAGCATAGGTCGATATTTCTGACAAATCCCGACACATTAAGGTGAAATTATGATGACTATCTAACTGGCGGATACGGCATATCCGAGTCATCGAATCTTTATCTTCCAGATGGCAACCAATCGCATAACCGGAATCAGTGGGGTAAATAACCACCCCACCTTTTTTCAACATATCCACACTTTGCCCTATTAAGCGGGGCTGCGGATTATCTGGATGAATATAAAAAAACTGGCTCATAAATTACCTCTTAATTTTATGCAGCCCCTACAGTGACCAGTTACGCCATATTGGTACCACATCACCGGGTAACCACAATTTACGCCCTAATTCTATCCATGAACAAGGCTGGTGAAAATCAGAACCTAACGAAGCCATCAAATCATATTCCCGTGACAATTGACCGAGATATTTCCGCTCGTTAGGTGCCTGCTGGCACTGTGCAACTTCCATTGCATCACCACCATGTTGTTTAAACCAGACAATCAGACGCTTCAACCATTTGGTCGATAAATCATATCGTCCCGGATGCGCAATGACTGCTTGACCACCTGATTGATGAATGGCATCAATAGCTTGTTCAATTGTACACCATTGCGGTGGAACGTATCCGATTTTTCCCTTTGCCAGATACTTTTTAAATATTTTCGCCACTGTTGGCTCTCTGCCTATTTCAATTAAATAACGGGCAAAATGGCCTCGTGTTACTTGTCCACCATTCGCTAATCGGCTCGCGCCTGCCCAAGCATCGGGAATACCCACCTTTGCCAGCTTGCGACCTATTTCAATTCCTCGTTCTTTCCTGAGTTCAGATTGTTTATTAAGTAATTCAATTATTGCATTTGACTGAATATCAATGTTCAGACCAACAATATGAATCTCCATATTTTGCCACAAGGTGGATATCTCAACCCCTGATATGAGCTTTAATGGCAAATCATGTTGGTTGATATATTCATGGGCTGGCAAAATAGCATCCGTTGTATCATGATCAGTCACGGCCAATACATTAACGCCCATTGCCACCGCTCGTTCGACCAATTCTGCTGGTGAAAGTAAACCATCCGATGCAGTCGTATGGCTATGCAGATCGTAAATTGTTACTAACTCAGTGGCTGAATTTGTCATTATCTCTTTCTCTGCCCGAATAGCTTAAAACGCTTGATGGGATAGCTTAACGGTAAATGGTAGCGTTTTACAGAAATAATCATGTTCAGCCCTGGAATATCGGGCTAAACATGATTATTTTAAGAATAGAAAAACGGACAGATAAGAAAAGCGATATCCCTTTTTATTGGCAAAGAAGAATTAACCGGCGTTTTTCTTCACCTAACCGATAGATTTCAAATAATAGGGCTTACCCGGATTATAGAGTGGCCCCATGTCGATAGTTTCATCATTAGATTTGGCAATATAGCCCATCCCTTCTCTGGCCGCATTTGCCAACAAGCCACAATCCTGATCGCCTGACCAAGAAAATATACCGCCCAGTTTATTCGTAGCGACATATTCCGCTTTCTGTTTCACCGTGCGTGGCGTATCTAATGAGATAAAATGTCCTTCTGTTTCACTAAACAAGAAATCGGCATCAGCATTGGTATCTGTCATTAACACAAAGCCATTTTTCCCGGTAGCGAGAGTATGTTCGCTATCCAGATAATTATTAACAATATCAAAGAATTCAGGTGAACCTTTTTCCATTGTTCCTAACGCCTCACCCGTTTTATTATATTCACGCGTTTCAAGATTTGCCCCTTTGCCTGCACGACCATAGTTAGCATAGCCTAAATGAATTTTCTCCAAAGGTATGCCAAGTTCCTGATGCAAATAATTGATAGCAACTTCCGCAGATAAATCAGATGCGCCTGATGGATCAGGATCTTTTGGTGAATAGAGATTAGTATGATGGCCGATATAAGGTGCCCAACCAGTACCAAAATAGTCGTAACTCATTAAGTAAATATTATCCAGACCATTTTTGACTAATTCGGCAATATTGGATGTTGCTAATTTCGTTTTTACACCACTACAAGCAATGGAGATCTCTTTTCTATCCTCTCGACCAAATCGACTATCCAAAGACTCACGTAATTCTTTAATTAACAGAGCGTAGTGTTCTCCATCTTTATCACTAATAACATTACCATCCTCACCTGGGCTTCCGGGATATTCCCAGTCAATATCGACACAACTGAACATAGGAAAGCGCGCAAAAAAATCAACAATACTGTCAACAAAAACGCCACGTTTTGTTTCATCAGCCGCCATCACGGAGAAATAACCGGACATACTCCAGCCACCAATACTAAAAGCCAGTTCAAGTTTATGACCCGCTAAACGCGCCGTTTTTTGTAATTCGCGTAATCCACCTAATAAACCGGACGCTTTCTTTTGTTGATAAAAAGGCAGAAATGTTCCTGCATTAATATTAGTGTTAGCACTTTCCTTAGGTAATCCCACATTACGGGCAGTCCCTAAATCGCCATAAGGATCAAGAGGAACAATATGGCCTTCAGTAATTTTTATTTCACTCTGGCTATTCCAACCATCGGCAACTTCTTTGATCTTATCCCCTTTTACACCAGTATCACCGTAAATACCCAAAAAGCTGAATATTAATTTATCATAGGCAGCCACATTGATAGTGCTTAAATCAAATCCTCTTCCCCGCTGATCAGCGTCTTCATTTTTACCATCTAAGCGCGCATCATATTGGCACCAATCAGTAATATAAGCAGAAAGTTTTGGTCTGGATTTATCGCTTTCATATTCATTATACATCGGGCGACAAACACGCGACGCAGTATAAGAAAGATTACCCGCTGAACCATCAGGTTTAAAATTAACATCCGGCCGTTGATAGGTTTGTTCTGTAATAGCATCCGGTTGTAAAACTGGTGAAGGAATATCTTCGGTTGGATCAACACGCCCATCGGTAGGATTTCCGTGCTGTTTTATCTCATCTTCCGTCGCTGGACGAATATATTTCCAAGCATTATGCGGTGTTCCCTCTTTAGCCGTAGGATCGGGAATATGCCAGCGCTCAACCCAATAGGTATTGGTATAAACACCACTATTAAAAATAACATTATAAACTTGGCCGCCTGCCTGATTATTCCATGCAGTTAATGGTTCACCAACAATATCACTGATGTCGGACATGGATTTCGATGAGGTATAAGTATATTTATTTACCATTTATAAACTCCAATGCGATTTATATTTAGCCTCCACATCATTAGAAGAGGCTAATTTGAATGTTAAAGATAATGAGTAAGCATTTTAAATTCAGGTGACTGATTCATTTAATGCTTAATTCTCGTTATCACAAATCTGGGTTTTCCTTACTCAATAATGCCTTAACAGCCGAGCCAAATGATGCAGATCCTTCTTGTGCGGTATATCGAATTTGAAGAATAACATCGGTTAAGCTTTCTAAATCCTGTGAGGTATTGGTAAATTGGAAATTCCAACTCGATCCTACCCCTACCCCCTCAAAGGGTAAGAAACGTTCATCATCGAAATTAAGTGTGAACATTCCACTGTCATTAATCCCCGTAGATAAAGCGATTTGTTGATTAGGCTGGATGCTGCGCACCGTATAAGGTGTTTCCGCACGAGTTCCCTCTTTTAACATCTTTTCAACGGTTTTGAGATCCGCTTTTGTCGTATAGCTACTCACACCCGACAAACTTAATTTGGCACAAATATCTTCATAAGGCCCAATTAACATCGGTAGCGTCACTGAAACTGATTTAATCCGCCGATTAAATAAGCCCGTATAATCTGGAACAAAATGTTTGGTTTCATCCAAATTAAACGTAATTTGGTTATGCGATTTCAAGGTTTGAAGTTTTGTTTCCCACTCCTCACCCAATAAAGATTTAAGCGAAATCGTTTTGATAATTTCCAATTTACGTGAATTTTGCTCAACATAAGTGCGTTCCATACGTTGCAACGCCAATTTCAGATTTTCACCAACCAACAGCCCTTGATAGAGATCATTCCAACTCGCACCATCAATAAAATTCTGCTCGCCTAGCCCAAGCTCATACTGTAAAGAGGCTTGTGCAGATAAACACAATGATGAAACAGCATCATAAACCTGTAAATAGAGGCCTGAGATCTGACTAATCATCCAAGTATATAAACTTTCATTGGTAAAACGGCTGGAGAAATAAGCCAACAGTGCCTGAGATTGTTGTTGTTGCGCTTCAACTTGCACCAAACGTTTACGCGCGGCACTGACCTGCAACTGCTGAATATTAATTTGTTGATCAATAGACTTTGTTTCCCATTCAGCTTGTTTATATTGCAGTTCCCACTCCTGCCGGCGACGGCGATAAGATTCAGAAACACTGAGGCTTTCAGCTTTAGTATTATCAGACTGATATTTCAAAGTTGCTATTTCAGCAACAGCATTTAAAGCGGCACCCCAACGTGACCCCCCAACGGCCAATCCATAAATATTGGGAACTAAATCCAGTGCTGCCGCCGCTGTTCTTGATACTTGTGAAGCTAATAGAGCAGAAGATGCCTGAGCCTGTAATTCAATAACCTGCTGCTCCGTTGACGAAATATTTTCATCATAAAGACTTTTATAATGTTCGTACCGCTCCTGAGCAGATTGTTTGCTCACTTGCAATGCATCAAGACTGGCCTGATTAATATTGATGTCTTGTTGCTGGAGGTCAACCGCAAAACGGTAGAGATCATTATTCTGAACCATCTGGAATGATTCAAAACTCAAATTATCTTTCCGTTCTAACAGGCTTAACAACGTACTACCAAATTGTATCAACGTATCAACACCCGATTTAGCCCGCGCCAACATCGGTTCAAAACGATAATTTGGTACTCTGAAATTCATTCTGCTAGCATTTCTGGCAGCAACAACCTTCTGATAACGCTGATTCATTAATCCACGAGGAGAAATCTTTGAATCATAAAGATCCATGGAAATTTCTTTACCATCCAGCGTTAAATTATGCCGTAAATTGTAAATCCGGTTTTCTATTTTATCCCACAGGGCCGTTAACTCTTCATTAATCGGTTTCATAAAGAGATCATTATCCAGCGCACGAATTGTTTTATCATGAACCACCGGGGCATAAGGCAAAGGATAACTGATCATCTCCAATGCACGTACTGCGCTATTTTTCTTATATGATGCATCCTCAAGGGTTATTGGCTGCCAGGAACTGGCTAATTGGAGATCAGGACGCGCACCTAATAATGAACTTGCCGTTGCATAGCTCAGACGTGCCAGCGTTCTGGCAGTAGGCTGTAACTTGCGATATTCCATATCACCTTGATCAATAACATTCTTAACGTAGAAGTTAAAAATAGCCTTACGATAATGAATAGGTTCACTGGCAGAAATTGCATCAGGATCAGCCGGTTCTATCAGACTGCGTAATCTTTTGGGCTCGTCAATGATCGGGCGACTATTCCAATAACGTGGTTTATCTTGTTCTAGCGCCGGTTCGTCATTACTTTCAAAAGGATTAAAAATAAACTTAATCCAGCGGCTAGCTTCCTCATAACGCTGTTCGACATTAAACCGCCAGGCCACCATAAATGGCATATGGAAGAATAATTCCCAGAAATAAATACCATTTGCCCCTTTAAGGTCAATAGGTTTTGAAACATTGCCAGTAATCGGCTCTTCATGAATATTTTGAGTTTCCCAACTGAGAACTTTGTCCAGTTTTTGACTCGCCTTACTAATTAACTCTTTTGCAAACAGGGTATTTAAACGAATCGCTTTGTCAGAATACCAACTTTCTCGTTGCTCCTCTGGCTGCTCTTCTTTTGGAAATTGCAAATACTGAGTTTGTTTAGTCTGTTTAATTTGTATCTTGCCACGAAGCAATTTACCTACACTGAGCTTAGTTTTAATTTTACCCGCAACATCTCCAGTTTCTGATGGCAAACTAAAACCCGTAACAACCGTTACATCATTTCTATCACAACGGTTCAATGTGACACTCAGCTTTGGATCATAATCTTCTGGAGTCAGTATCTTATAATCAAGCCAACAGCGTTCACCCTTGCTATCTTCTAGCCAAATACAATAGAGGATATTTTTGCTTCTGCTAAAATCATATACATACGTTGAAGTGGACGTAAGATACATATTCAATGTCCCGTCAACATAAGTTGCATCTAGCTTGAAATCATTTACTGTACCCAATTGTCCTTCAAATATTGGTGGTTCGGCAATCGGCCATTTCATATTATTATTAACGGGATAGAGCACCAATTGCTTATATTCTTCCGGTCCACCATTTAAGGGTTCCCGGAAATAGAACCAAACTAAAGCAGCACCATATGCATCAAGGTCAGATAATGTTGAAGTGGATTTGGGCAAATCCGTTGCTTCCATTAATAGGTTGTCACAAACATAAGTGAAGACTTCATCATAATCGTACGGTATTCCCTGATCCGAACCTTTCAAGCGTACAAATGCGACCAACGCTAAACGTTCAGCGTCTCCGGTACGATCGAGAACCGCAATCAACTCTTTCATTGAGTGGTCGAGTAAATCCTCACGAACCGTTGTCCCGGTACTCCAGGTCCCATCAAACGCTAAATGAGCCAAATTAAGTTTGGTGCGATATTTAATACTATTATCTTTATCTTGTTTTTCTTCAGAAACTTCAAACCAACTAATATACAATCGACTATTTAGAATAATTGGGCGAATAATACCATTATAGGCATTTTCTAAAGGAACATTAATCAGCTTCCACTCACCCCAAGCGGTAGGATTGAGTTCGTCAGTCTGATTATTACGCTGTTTGGCATCTAGTGTTCGCCAAAAATAACGGTAAGGTTGAGTTCGTGTTTTAGCAATGAAATAGATCTTATCATCGGCAATATCAATACCATCTTCGTAGCCAGCAATAATCTCTAAATTACTGACCTCTTCAAAATTATTCAGGTATCCCAATATTGCTTTCTGAGCAACATCATCCGTGAGCTTACCTTGATTAAGTGCGCTTTCAAGTTGGAAAAAGAATTCCGTTTTGGTTAAACGTAATGTGGGATCAACATAGACTTCCGGGTAAATAGCCAGTTGTTGATTTGCCGACCAATAACCATAACGATTAGCAAACTCCTGCCAATTATCTGCCTCTTCCTGAGTCATCGATAAACCTGACTCTAAATTCAAAACAATACGGTTAATATATTGTTGTACCGATTGGGTAACATGTGCGACACGGGCTGTTTTTACTTTGGAAGAAACCTGAGTGTCTAACAATAGAAAATCATACAAGTCATCAACGTTTTTAATTCCTTCACGCTGAGATTGAAAATCGATATCATGCGGAACAATCTGACCAAGATAATAGTCAACTAATGCATCACGCAAATTTTCCTGTAATTTTGCTTCAATTAAATTAGACATTCTCATCATCTCCTTGTGCTTTTAATGCAGCCATTACCGCTTCACCGATGCTTTGGAAAGCTTCAAAATCTGAATTAACATCAAGTGCAGCAGCACCTAATAAAGGCTCAACAGATAAATGGGTTTTCACAGAAAATTGTTGTAGCCGTCGTATCCAATCTATTTGGGATAAGGTCATCGCACGTTTTCTTTCTAATCCTCCTTTATCGCAAGCAAGATAAATTTCATCAGGACTCCAATCTAAAATTTCAGCCAGTAATTGCGCACATTTATAATTATTATCATCCTCTTCTGTCTTTGGTAAAATTTCACTGTTAGCAAAAGTAAAGTATTCCTGAACCTTATCTTCATTTTGTTTCGCATTTTCCAGTGAATTTTGATAGCGATTCAACAGGAAAATTTCATCTAACGACAATGCTATTTCTGTTGTTTCATCTATATTTAGCCCAAGCCATTTCGGATTTGTCAGGCGTAATAACAATAGATTATTACCTATGCTCAACGCATTAATTAATTGGGTATAAACTAACAGACTATAGGTCAAGTCCAGAAACTCTGTTTTAATATCTTCAACTTTTTCTGGTGTATTATCTAACACCATTTTCAACACTGAATAAACACTACTTCCTAACCAACGCAATTGTAGTGGCACAATATCTCTTGATACCCCATATTCACCCGAAATAGCGCTAGATAATAGACTCTCTTGTGCGGTTTTAGCTTGCAATATAATCTGTACGACAATATTAATTTGATTATCATCTGGGCTTATATTCGTTACAATATCTTCTATTTCTTTCCTCAGAGATTCCTCATCTGTTTTTCCCCATATCAATGGAATATCTTTGATTAATCCATTTTCCTTATCAAAAACGCCATTTTCACCTGACAGAACGGTCCACCAATCTATATTATTTATTTCTTGCCGATTAAAATCAGATTCTTGTAAGCATACATTATCAGTCAAACCCTCAGAAATTCCCTTATAAAAGGTTAACATACCACTTGTTGGCACGACCGGAAGCTGAGTTTTACCTAATAATAAGGAAAGTTTGATCGGTGTCAGTTTTGTTTTAGTCAACCAAGAAGTCAAAACTTCCATTTGAGCAATAATACTGAGGATGTCATCTTTCTCTCCTAAAGCCGGTATATTTGCCAGATATTCGCTTTTATCGGTTAAAATATCCGCCAGAATTAATCCATCTTCCGCAGAAAAACTAAATAATCGTGGAATAGTCACCAAGCGATAAAGTCTGGATACGACATCAAGATTACGCACCAATTTGCCAGAAGAGAGCTTCAATGCGTTCTCAACAATAGGCGCAATCACTTGAAATGTGGATAAAGAAATGGCTAACCCAGCACACAATTGTTTAACTGTTTTTGCTCCATCACCTTGATTTTCCGTATAGTTAAATTCTTTCCCATCCAGAATTAAAGGCTGATCAAAAAGTTTAGACTGATTAAACAGTTGATCAAAAAACGGAATATTATTGCTGATAGCAAATGGCGTAATTTGATATATCCATCCGGCAAACGCCTCCGGTAATACTTTATATTGTGTCGATAAATGGCGGAATAAGCCTAATGATCTTAATGTATTATTAGAGATAGCCAAATCGGTATTATTGGACTCCGCTTTTATTGCTGAAATTACCAATAAATCAAGCTGATGATAAGGTAACGCTAACCAACGCTGTAAACGAATAAAGCGGTTCATTCGATCATAACGAAAATCGGAAACTGTATCTATTTCCCGTCCAGAGTCGGTTCTCACAATGCTTAATGCGTCTAATTGCCCCGCATTTATATAAATTCCACCATAGTGATAAGGTGCAGGAAAGTGTTCTGATGTTTGCCCACTATCGAAGATAGGATTAGAAAATACCACATTTGGCGAAACTAAAGACCGGAAATCACCACTATTAAACAAGTGTTCGAGATCTGTTACTTTCGAGCCTGTTTGTTGACCAAAAGATAAAATCTCTTTTAATTTCACACTTTCATCCGCAGAAACACCATAGTTATCTTGGAAAAATTGTTCAGCTTCTGGCAATAATTCTGATTGTGCCGTCCCTTGTTTCGCAATAGCAAAACGGTAAGTCATGGTCAGGAAATTAATGCCTTCAATATTTACCGAAGAATTATTTGTGTTCTCTCTTGGTATCGCAGCATAAACTGTCATTTCACCAAAGAAAGGACCATTATCTAAATTACCGATATCACTATTATCACTTTCTACATAAGTCAATTTTAACTGTCGACTAAATGGTGATGAGTTATCGAAAGGCTCCATCCTCGCTTTTATGCGATTGTAGGTCAGAACATTTTCACCACGAAGTTTAACTTTGATCGTCTCTTTAGCTTTATTTTCACAGGTAACAACAATTTCATCATAGGCTTTATCAACATTATCACTCAATAATGTCGGGCCAGTGATATTTTCATCAGCATGAATAATATAAGCATGTTTTACAACATCATGTTCAGGCAATACTTCTGTTGTACTTGTGCTGAAATAGCTATTAATAAGTTGTTCGCGTGATAAAAAGTTTTGTGCAAATGGGCTTTTCTCTGTCAGTAAAGTCATTTGCTCCTTACTTAATTGAGTATAAGCAAGCAGAGCCTGATCTCGATTTTCCGTGAAGATATGCCAAGGAAATTGTTGATTCACTTGCTGAATAATTGTACCTAATTCAGTCTCTTGTTCGGCCAAACCTTTATTGATCTGTTGAGAGGGTAAACTATAGGGTAATGTAAAGGGAAAACGCGTCTCTCCCAAAACCTGATTAACCGGTTTTTCCGCCTGACCTGTTTGATCAATATATTCCCTGGCACTTTTCGACAAAACATCATTCACAATAGATATTGCCGTAATCTCTTTGTAAAGATTATCACTATTCAGTAATAAGTCAGGAATATCAGCACGCCTTTGTTCCAATCCCACGGCATTATTAGAGCCATCTAACTCTATTTGTTGTACAAACTTATAAAGATCAAGCAGGTAATTTACCGGACTGTCGAGGGACTCAATAGCGTTTGGCTGACAAAAGCTATCCCAAGGCTCAGGAAATAAACTACTATAATCAGGTAATTTTTCTTTATCATTTACATCATTATTACTATAAGAAGAATATCTTGCCTGATGGCTTGCTTTTGTTAATAATGCGCCATCGTAATCCCTCAATTGTCTTTGCCGATAACTTTGTACCAATTGATTAGCCGCACTCACTGCTTTATCAAAAATTACCTCTGCATGACCTGATAAAGATTCATTATGGCGTTTAATAAATCTCTGCTTTGATACTTCTGCAATATCAAAAATTGAGCGATAACCCAGACGCTGGAGTGTATTAACCAGCGTGATAGTGGAATTATCTTCTTTCTCTACTGCGTTTAATACCCTATAACCTGATGGCAATTTTGATGATTTGACTTCTGCCACCGCAGCTAATAATGGTGATACTTGTGTTATATCCTGTTTTTCACGAGAAATGCTTTTATATTTATCCATTATATTATTCCCAACCTAATTAATCGGAAACACCTGAACAGAATAGTTATAGAGACTATAACCACTTTAAGTAGTGAGATTTTTTAAAGCATAAATTCAATTCAATTTACATGCTTCACACTGTTTCTCTTTCGGTTTATCGTAAGAAGGAAGTTCACCTTCGAAATAAAATGGCTCCATTTCTACGACTTTTTTAACTGCTTTACGGCCTAACCCTTCATGAGCCGCATTCGTTAATAAGCCATTATCCTGATCGCCGGTCCAAATAAATAAACCACCAAGCCCTTTTTCTTTAACATAGCGGCCTTTATCTCTTACTGAGCGGGGCGTATCTAACGACATAAATACTTTGAGATCTTTATTGTAAAGATAATCAGCTTTAGCAACCGGATCATGAATAACCGCAAAGCCATTACGACCTATTTGATTTTCATAATCAACATAGTTATAGATAATATCTGTCCATTCAATTACGCTGTATTCAAAACTCCCTACCGTGGATGTTCCATCAGTATATTTACCAACTAGCTGTTCATTATCCTTACTCTCTAACTCCGCAGTTCTGGCATTACGCGTATAACCCGAATAACCAATATAGATAAATTTCTTATTAATACCTAAAGAGATAAGATAGTTAACTGCATCATCGACTGAATATTTAGAATACTGGTCATCCTTATTACGATAAAGATTAGTATGATGAGAAAGTTTCCCATCGCCCAATGTAAAGAAATCATAAGTCATTAAGTTGATTTCATTGACACCGGCAGCGATCAATTCTGGAATATGTGCGGCTTTAATTTTTTCTACATCAGCAGAAGCTGCAATACTAATTCCTTTCAAATTACTGATATTTGAGTTTTTTAAATCCTTAATAAGCTCAGCAAAATACTTATAATCATCTTCATCAAATTGATTACTTTCCCCCGCAGAACCAGGATATTCCCAATCAAGATCAATGTGAGTAAACATCGGGAATTTGGTGTATAAATCTTTAACCCCCTCAACAAACCGTTGGCGCAGTTTCTCATCACGACAAACTTTATAAAAAGCACCGCTCATTGACCAACCGCCAACACTGACAGAAATTTCCAGATCTGGATTTTCCTCCTTGAGTAAACGTAAACCGCCTAATACTCCCTGTGCTTTAGCTTGTTCATATAAATCCCAAACATCCCCCTTCCACCCAGTAAAGCCACAATTAAGATAAGCGCCAACATCAGCCCAGGGATCAATTGGAATAGGTTTGCCTTCGTGATTCTCAAGAATATCTTGTTCGTCCTCCCCCATTTTCCATCCATTTTTACCCGCAGCAGCAATGATAGTTGCTTTCTTCTCTCCGGGATCACCAATAATACCTGCAAAGCTAAAGATAATTCGCTGAAACGGTTTTCCCTTGTCTTTATCACCCTTAAAGCGCATTAAGTCAGAGCTTCTGCCACCATTCTTTTTAAAATCATCTTCGCTTGCTGTGTCAATAAAACGCGCATCATAGATTGACCAATCAGTTAAATAACAGAAAACGCCAAAATCATCCTTCTGCTCATAAATATTAAAAACCGTTTTAGCGAGTCTTGTTGGGGTATAGGATAATGCCCCATCGGTTGTCTTAGGATCAAAACCATTTAACCGATAAGTTTTTTGCGCCGCGCCTTCTTCCGAATTCTTAACCTTATATGGATCAGTTTCATACACCAATTGGCTATCTGCTTTGGGTTCATTTTCACTCATATCTTACTCCACTAATAGTACAATTATTTTAAACATCAGAGAGTTAAATCATGGCGACCGATGCCAGAATTAAGTAGAGATCTATAAGTATTCAGATTAAAAAATCGTTCATCTGACATACCTATAACGTATTAAATACAAATAATTACATAGTTTTAACTTATAAAGATCTAAATTTTAAATAACACGATATGTTAGAGTTATGAATACTACTTCTCACAGTAATATCGGTTAAACCTCTTTTTTTCATATTAAGATATAAAATTTGATTATCTATTTTCCCCGTTTGCCTATTGACTCAAACAAAATCCAGCCAATCCTGCTCTTTAACCAATTTTTACTATCGCTAAATTATTTTTTTCATGAAATATGATGTACATATTTAATATTACTAAATATATATCAAGATATACCATAAAATAATAATATGAGTTATTTGTGACAATAAAATAATAATTTTATTAAAATTAAGTACCCTATATTATCTTATCTCTAACTATTGACTATTTTATGTTACACCGTAATAAAATGTCGCCAAATTAACCCTCAATTTTATCTAGTTATTAAAATAGGGTTATCTCTTGAATAGATTCTGTGGGAAATGCACTACTTGTAACGTTGGTCATTTCAAATTCGAGAAATAACACAGCAAATTAATAAACGTACCAAAAAATACTTGACACACCAATTTCGTTCCAGTTTACTAGTACAAGAGTGATAATGAAGAGGCACTGAAAATGGCTGTATTGATGACGTCTATCCGTTGGTGGCATAACTTCCCAGTAAGGGCGGTATGGTCACGCACATAAATCAACAGTGCCGAATTACCAAAACCCGCCTAATCAGCGGGTTTTTTTATATGCATAGCTTATTAACAGGACGACAAAATGACGGATAAACAACCAAAAATCACAGTAATCGAGCAGGAAGCTGCTTACCAACCCGATCCTACGCAGCTATTCAACCAGCTCTGCGGTGAGCGACCAGCAACTTTATTGCTAGAATCTGCGGAAATTAACAGCAAAAAAAACTTAAAAAGTCTGCTAATTATCGATAGTACCTTGCGCATCAGTGCCAACGGCAATCAGGTTACTTTTGACGCGTTAACAGAAAATGGGCGAAATTTATTACCCATTTTGGCCAACAAATTTTCCAGCGACGTTCAATCTGAAATAACACACAATGCTCTTCAAGTGATTTTCCCACCCATCAATCACAATATAGATGAAGATAATCGTCTGAAAGCGGTATCCGTATTTGATGCACTGCGTGCCCTGCTCTCTCTGGCGGAAGAGCCGTCACCATATAATTCGTCAAGCGCAGAAGCGATATTCGTTGGCGGCCTTTTTTCCTACGATCTGGTGGCCGGATTTGAGCTGTTACCGGCAGTAAAAACCGTTCAACGCTGCCCAGATTTCTGTTTTTATCTCGCAGAAACGTTATTGGTGATCGACCACCAGAATAAAAATGCACGCTTGCAAATCTCTCTTTTCAGTGATTCTCAAGCAGAAGAGCAACGCCTTAAACAACGATTGAAAACATTAGTGGCACTCATTACCGAGCCCATTGAGCCAGTACAACAAATCTCTCTGCCAACCATGAAAGTTTCATACAATCGGGATGACAAGAGCTATGCAGAAATGGTGGCACAGTTGCAACAATACATCCGCCAAGGGGATATTTTTCAAGTAGTGCCATCAAGACGCTTCTTTTTACCCTGCCCGGCACCACTTCATGCTTATCAAAAACTTAAGTACCACAATCCAAGTCCCTACATGTTTTTCATGCAGGACAAAGATTTCTGTCTGTTTGGCGCGTCTCCTGAAAGCGCGCTTAAATATGATGCATCCAATCGCCAAATTGAAATCTACCCAATCGCCGGCACCCGCCCCCGTGGGCGCAATGCGGCCGGCGAGCTGGATGCGGATCTTGATAGCCGGACCGAACTGGAAATGCGAACAGATCATAAGGAGCTAGCTGAGCACTTAATGTTAGTTGATTTGGCGCGTAATGACCTGGCCCGCATTTGTGAACCGGGCAGTCGCTATGTCGCGGATCTGACAAAAGTTGATCGCTACTCTTTTGTTATGCATCTGGTCTCCCGCGTCGTGGGGACATTACGCCATGATTTAGACACCTTTCATGCCTATCAAGCTTGTATGAATATGGGTACCCTTACCGGCGCACCGAAAGTACGCGCAATGCAACTTATCGCTCACTATGAAAGTGAACGCCGTGGTAGTTACGGTGGGGCTGTCGGTTATTTCACCGGCAAAGGGGATATGGATAATTGTATCGTTATTCGCTCTGCTTACGTGGAAGATGGCATGGCGACGATTCAGGTTGGCGCAGGTATCGTACTGGATTCCGAACCTTTAGCCGAATCCGAAGAGACTCGTAACAAAGCAAGAGCCGTCATTCGGGCAATTATTGAGGCTCATCAGGCAGAGGAGACTTTCTAATGGCAAATATTCTTCTGCTCGACAATGTGGATTCATTCACCTATAACCTCGTCGATCAATTACGTAATCATGGTCATCAGGTTGTTATCTATCGCAATACTGTGGCAACTGAAATGATTATGCAGCAATTAAGAATGCTCTCCTCTCCGCTATTGATGCTTTCACCGGGACCGGGTAAACCATCTGACTCAGGTTGTATGCCCCAATTACTCCAACAAATTATCGGCAAAATCCCAGTGATCGGCATCTGTCTTGGGCATCAAGCCATTATTGAAGCTTATGGTGGAAAAATTTCTGCTGCTGATGAAATCCTACACGGCAAAGCTTCTCTGGCAAAACACGATAATCAAGCTATGTTCGCTAATCTGGAAAACCCGCTACCCGTTGCCCGTTATCACTCTCTCACAGGTAGCCGAATTCCATCTGAACTGACTATTTCTGCCCGTTGTGGCGACACCGTGATGGCAGTTCGCCACGATAAACATAAAGTTTGTGGATTTCAATTTCACCCAGAATCGATTCTCACAACTCATGGCGCTAAATTGCTTGAACAAACTCTGGTTTGGGCACTAAATTAAAAGGGAGATGAAAATGCAAGCTATTTTCAACAAATTGTTTAATGCGCAAACACTGACACAACAAGAAAGCCAGCAACTATTTGCCGCCATTATTCAAGGAGAATTAAGTGAACCACAACTCGCTGCTGTACTTATCAGCATGAAATTACGAGGTGAACAACCACAGGAGATTGCCGGTGCAGCCCAAGCATTATTGGCAAATGCCCTGCCATTCCCACGGCCAGATTACACTTTCTGCGATATCGTTGGAACAGGCGGTGATGGTGCGAACAGTATCAATATTTCAACCGCCAGTGCCTTTGTCGCCT
The DNA here is from genome assembly GCF_963887965.1 of Photorhabdus sp. RW14-46. Classification (NCBI taxonomy): domain Bacteria; kingdom Pseudomonadati; phylum Pseudomonadota; class Gammaproteobacteria; order Enterobacterales; family Morganellaceae; genus Photorhabdus; species Photorhabdus sp. RW14-46. The sequence goes on from NZ_CAWPHH010000004.1 coordinate 20,564, forward strand.
CGGCTTGCCAGATTAAAATTGCCAAACATGGTAACCGCAGCGTTTCCAGCCAATCAGGTTCTTCTGATTTGCTGGCAGCGTTTGGTATCGCCCTTGACATCAGCGCGGAATGTGCCCGTAGTGCACTGGATGAAATCGGCATCTGTTTCCTGTTTGCGCCACATTATCATCTGGGATTCTGTCATGCGATGCCGGTACGTCAACAACTGAAAACCCGGACTATATTTAATATATTAGGTCCTTTGATTAACCCGGCACGTCCGCCATTAGCGTTAATTGGCGTCTACAGCCCGGAGCTCGTTGAACCGATTGCCCGCACCTTACTGGTTCTTGGCTATCAACGGGCAGCGGTTGTACACAGCGGAGGCATGGATGAAGTCGCCCTGCATGCACCAACGAAAGTGGCAGAAATTAACGATGGAGAAATTATCCATTATCAATTAAATGCTGAAGATTTTGGTTTACAACGTCATCCAATGTCAGCATTAAAAGGAGGTTCACCCGTGGATAATCATGAAATGCTCAGTTTATTGTTACAAGGACGGGGTAAGAAAGCCCATGCTGATGCCGTTGCGGCTAACGTTGCTCTGTTAATGAAAATTCATGGACAGGAAGATTTACGTCATAACACCCAACAAGCTCTCGAAACCATTCACAGTGGCCGAGCTTATGAACGAGTTATAGCACTTGCAACAAGGAGTTAATCATGCAAGCTACCATTTTACAGAAAATTGTTAATGATAAAGCCGAATATCTTATTCATCGTAAACAGCAACAACCATTGGAAAGTTTTATTAATGCTGTTGTTGCCAGCAACCGTCATTTTTATCAGGCACTAAACAGTGAACAGACCGTTTTTATTCTGGAATGTAAAAAGGCATCTCCTTCTAAAGGCGTTATTCGCCAAGATTTTGATCCAATTCAAATAGCAAAAATTTATCAGCCCTATGCAACTGCCATCTCTGTATTAACCGATGAAAAATATTTTCAAGGCAACTATGAATTTCTTCGTTTAGTCAGTGATACCGTTCACCAGCCGGTATTGTGCAAAGATTTTATTATCGATCCTTATCAGGTTTATCTCGCCCGCTATTATCAAGCCGATGCGATTTTGCTGATGCTTTCTGTTCTTGATGATCAGCAATATATTACGCTGTCTGAACTTGCGCATAGCCTGAATATGGGCGTACTGACTGAAATCAGCTCAGAAGAAGAGCGAGCCAGAGCGGTTGCACTAAAAGCTAAAGTTATAGGTATCAATAACCGTGATTTGAGAGATCTTTCTATCGATTTAAACCGTACCAAACAACTTGCGCCACAGTTACCGGAAGAAACTATTGTTATTAGCGAATCGGGTATCCACCAGCATCAACAAATTCGTGAGCTTAGCCATTATGCTAATGGCTTTCTCATTGGCAGTGCTTTGATGGCCCAATCCAATTTGGACTTAGCATTACGTCAACTGATTCTGGGTGAAAATAAAGTCTGTGGATTAACTCGCCCACAAGATGCGAAAGTGGCATTACAGGCAGGTGCTGTTTATGGTGGTTTGATATTTGCTGAACATTCACCGCGTAAAATTAATATCCAACAGGCCCAACAAATTATCAATGCAGCAAATCTCAAATATGTCGGGGTATTTCAAAATCAATCATCTGCATTCATCAGTCATACCGCCCGTGTCCTTTCTCTGGCTGCGGTGCAATTACATGGTGCCGAAGGCGAAGTTTATATTGAGGAATTGCGAAAAATATTGCCTGAAAATTGTCAAATCTGGAAAGCAATTGATATGTCGAAAGATGAATTTCACACCAAAGCCGGAAATGTTGACCGTTATTTACTTGATAACGGCAAAGGTGGAACCGGCCAAAGTTTCGATTGGCAATTACTTGAAAAACAATCACTCGCCAACATCATGCTCGCCGGTGGATTAAATGAAGAAAATTGCCAACAAGCCGCAAAATATGGCTGTTGCGGACTTGATTTTAACTCTGGCGTCGAAAACGCACCTGGCATTAAAAGCAGTCATAAACTAAATAAGGTGTTTCAACTGTTACGCTGTTACCAATAAACAGCAATTTTTCGATTAATTACTGTTTTCTGATTAATTACTATATTTCAATTAATTACAATGGAAAAATAGAATAATGAGTAAGCTTAACCCCTATTTTGGTGATTTCGGTGGACAATTTGTACCGCAGATCCTTATTCCCGCCCTTGAACAATTAGAAGCCGCATTTATTGCCGCTCAGCAAGATCCCGAATTCCAGCAAGAATTTCAAGATTTACTGAAAAATTATGCAGGCAGGCCAACGGCATTAACGTTATGCCGTAATCTGACAAAAGGCACCAAAACGCGCCTTTATCTGAAACGAGAAGATCTATTACACGGCGGTGCTCATAAAACCAATCAGGTACTTGGTCAGGCTCTATTAGCGAAACGCATGGGCAAAAACGAAATTATTGCAGAAACCGGTGCCGGTCAACATGGTGTAGCCACCGCCCTTACCTGCGCACTTTTAAATATGAAATGCCGCATTTATATGGGTGCTAAAGATGTGGAGCGCCAATCCCCTAATGTTTTCCGCATGCGCCTGATGGGAGCCGAAGTTATTCCGGTTCACAGCGGTTCTGCCACCTTAAAAGATGCCTGCAATGAAGCGTTACGTGATTGGTCTGGTAGCTATGATAAAGCCCACTATTTATTAGGGACTGCCGCCGGACCACACCCTTATCCAACGATGGTCCGAGAGTTCCAGCGTATGATCGGCGAAGAAGCCAAATCCCAGATTCTGGCAAGAGAGGGACGTCTACCCGATGCCGTGTTAGCTTGTGTTGGTGGGGGCTCCAATGCCATTGGTATGTTTGCCGAATTTATTCCTGAAACATCGGTCCGCCTGATTGGTATTGAACCTGCCGGGCTCGGTATCGAAACCGGTAAACATGGCGCTCCATTGAAACATGGTAAATTGGGTATCTATTTTGGTATGAAATCGCCGATGATGCAGACAGATGAAGGCCAGATTGAAGAATCTTATTCTATTTCCGCCGGTCTGGATTTCCCTTCCGTTGGCCCTCAACATGCCTATCTGAACAGCATTGGACGGGCTGACTATGTTTCCATCACCGATGATGAAGCATTAGAAGCATTCAAAACCCTTTCCCGTGAGGAAGGTATTATTCCAGCCCTCGAATCCTCTCATGCGCTGGCTTATGCTTTGAAAATGATCCATCAAACTCCTGATAAAGAGCAATTACTGATCGTTAACCTATCTGGTCGCGGTGATAAAGACATATTTACTGTCCACGATATTTTAAAATCTAGGGGGGAAATCTAATGGAACGTTACGAGCAGCTATTTAAGCAACTGGAAAGTCGTAAACAAGGTGCTTTTGTCCCCTTTGTCACACTCGGTGATCCAACCCCAGAATTATCATTGAAAATTATTGATGCACTGATTACCGGTGGTGCTGATGCTCTTGAGTTAAGTATTCCTTTTTCCGATCCGCTGGCTGACGGCCCGACAATTCAGAATGCTAATCTACGCGCTTTCTCCTCAAATGTAACTCCCACGCTCTGTTTTGAACTATTAACAAAAATTCGGGCAAAATATCCTGATATTCCTATTGGTTTATTAATGTATGCCAACCTGGTTTTTCATCATGGAATAGATGAGTTCTACCACCGTTGCAAAGATACAGATATCGATTCGGTATTAGTTGCAGATGTTCCTATGTCAGAATCACAGCCATTCCGTACCGCAGCCATGAAACATGGGATTGCCCCCATTTTTATTTGTCCCCCCGACGCGGAAGATGAACTATTACGTGAAATTGCTTCTTATGGCCGCGGATATACCTACTTATTATCAAGAGCAGGAGTAACCGGTATAGAAAGACGAGGTGAAAAACCATTAAATCATCTAGTCAATAAACTACGAGAATATCATGCTGCACCACCGTTACAGGGATTTGGTATTTCAGAACCTAAGCAGGTAAAAGAAACATTAGCGAGTGGCGCAGCAGGAGCCATTTCAGGATCTGCCATCGTTAAAATTATCGAAGAAAATCTTTCTCAGCCAGAAATAATGCTGAAAGAACTGACTGAATTTGTATCAAAAATGAAGTCTGCCACGCAACTTTAATACAAAAGATGGGGCAAAATCTGCCCCATTTTTATATTAAAAGTGATAGCCAACCCCAAACATAAATACCCACGGATCAAGCCGGGTATCAATTTTATATTGCTGGTCACCTGCTTTAAATTTCACATCCGTTTCAATGTTTACCCACCACACAGAGGCGTTCAACATCCAATTCTGATCTAACTCATAATCCAGACCAACCTGCCCCGCCACACCCCAGGAATCTTTCAAATCCAAACTATGTAAATTATTATCTTTAACAGCCGAATTACCATTGAATTTTTCGTTAAAGAAAGTGGTATAGTTAAGACCAACACCAACATAAGGACGGAAACTACTTTCTTTAGAGCCGAAATAGTATTGCGCCATTAATGTCGGCGGTAGATGTTTTACTTTGGCAATATCACCAGCACCCGGTAAACTTACCCGATGCTGGAAGGGTGTCCCTGCCAGTAATTCGAAACCAATATTATCGGTCATCATATAACTGAAAGTTAAACCCATCTGGGTATTATTATCCGCACTTAAAGAACCCACCCCCAATACATTATCAGAACCCGTATTAGGTCTTACTGTTGCCGTACCTGTGCGGAAAATAAAATCACCTGCTTCATGAGCAAAAACGAATGATGGTGCTAAAGTTGCCGCTGCTAATACAAATGCAGAAATTTTTTTCATTATTCATCCCATTCCTGTGATTTAAAGTCAGTCAAAATATACTCATATATTAGAAATCATGATCCAAGACAGATCACATCTTTCAAAAAAATTCAGTAAAACCGCATATCTATAATATTATTATTTCAATTAGGAATTATTTTAACTTGATCCAAATCAAAGTTATTTATTATTAATCAGTTAGAAATCTTTTTACCCATTCCGATGTTTTATTTTTCCTCTCATTATATTTCCATTATGTTTTAATAAGGTTAATTTTATGTTTATTTTTATCTTAAAAATATAATGTGAAGAATTTTTTTCTGTTATCAACAATCACAACTAACCATTAATTTATCCGTATCATCTCGTTTCTACTATCCACGTTTCCCCATAACAAGGTACAATCATCCCCTATGCATTGTTGTTTAACCTGATAATTGTTGTTTAACCTGATAGGAGCTGTCTTCATGCCAATCACGGCGAATACCCTGTACCGTGACAGTTTTAACTTTTTCAAGAATCAACTGTTAAGTACCCTGACCCTGGCCGTTCTGGCGGCTCTGGTTACCACCTTATTGGGGCACCTGTTTATTCCTGACAGCGAACAGATGAAGTTGCTGACAGAAGCAGAATTCACGTTTGCTACCTCAGGCAAGGCCGGTATTCAGGAGCTGGTGTCTCAAATGACTCCAGAGCAACAATCAATGATCATGCGTGCGGGAATCGGAACCATTTTCTCAAGCATGATTGGTAGCGTGCTACTGGTTGGGGGTGTATTGACACTGGTTGCGGCAGTTTCAGCGGGAAATCGTATCTCTTCATTACAGGCAATTGGTTTATCAGCAAGCCAATTACCGAAACTGTTCCTGTTACTGCTTATCTGCACTCTGTTGATTCAATTTGGCTTAATGCTGATGCTGGTACCAGGCATTATTTTGTCGATCGCGCTGGCGTTATCACCCGTGATTATGACTGCTGAGCGTCGCGGCGTTTTTGCTTCTATGAAAATAAGCTGGAAACTGGCATTTGCCAATATTCGCTTGCTGGTTCCGGCAATTCTTTTATGGCTGACCGCGAGGCTCTTGCTGGTGTTTATTATTGACCGCCTAACATTCATTCACAGCGAGATGGCAGGGATTATTCTCGGTGTGTTTAATAACCTCATTTCAGCTATTTTGCTGATTTATCTATACCGGTTGTATATGCTGATTACCTCTCCACAACAAAAATCAATATAACAAACAAAGCCCCATAGTGATAAAACTATGGGGATATACCCGTCATCTTTCAAGTTGCTTCTTTGTTGGCTGCACTCTCTCACCCCGGTCACATCGTTATCTATGCTCCCGGGGATTCGCTCCCTTGCCGCCGCGATGCATCTTGAAATCCATAGGGGATAAACAGAATAAGCTGTTATAGCTGGATTGATCTAAAATGCAAAAAAATTCCCTGTTTTTCAACAGGGAATTCTATAGAAAAGAGAGCTAATTAGAGATCAATTAGCGAATTTTAATTAAAACCGATAACCAACACCAACTACCCAAGTGCCTATTTTGAAGTCATCCATTTTTGAATATTCATAAGATGTATCAATAGTCCAATTTGGCACAGGGTTAAACTGTAATCCTAGGCCATAAGCCACTGATGTTTTACTCTCTTTATGGTTAAGAAAGTCATAACCCGAAACAAAATCTTCACCCTTTACCTTTCTATGTGCAGCACCAACCAAACCATATGCACTAATATAATCATTAAAACGATATGTAGGGCCCGCCATCAGAGAATAATAATCCATATCAGCTTTACCTACTTTTCGGCCACCGTTATGAAACTCGTAACCCAAATATGTATACGTAAATGAGCTGATAACGCCCCAATTATTGTCCAATTCGTAACGGTACTTTAAGTTAAGACCCTTTGGATGATCATCAATCTTACTATCTTTAAACTTTGCATGACTTTGAGCATAACCACCCGAAATCGTACTTTCACCGGCATTTGCCGCAAATGCAAATACAGATAAACCTACCGCTACCACTGAAGCCACTAATGTTCTTTTCATTGAAAATCCCTAATATTATATAAAATTATAGAAAAGATTAATTACGAGGCGCGATTATTTATCAACAATCAATAGAAAACAACTCAATCTCGTTTATTGTTAATTTCCCGTTTAACTAAGAAACTAGTGACTGCTCCGCTGTATCATGGAAATCTTCCCACTGCAATCGACTATTTCTCGTACTTATTAGTTCTTTATTACTATTGGAATAAACGCAAAAAAATTCCCTGTTTTACCACAGGGAATTTTGTATAAAATAGATAGTGATAACTAATAAAGGAATAATCTTCAGATTACATGGCTAAACCTGGATACCCGCTTTCAATAATCCCTGATGAAAATATGTTCTCTCTATTTTCATTATTTCGATAGACTTAATAGATAAACTATCTAACAAGCTAACAAGCTAACAGAGAGTTGGTTCTAACATTCATTTATTATCTTCAGTCACTTAATGTGATTGCACAGATCACAAAAGTTGGACTGAATTCCCTTTAAAGGAACGACTACATTGGAAACACTATTTAAAATCGATAACCAGCACCAATTACCCAAGTGCCAACTTTGAAATCACCCAGTTTTGAATATTCATAAGATGCATCAATAACCCAATTTGGCATAGGGTTAAATTGCAATCCTAGACCATAAGCAGCAGAGGTCTTACTCTCTTTATATTCAACGTCATAGCCCAATACAGCAGCATTACCCTTTGCTTTTTCCTTTCCGTGTGCAGCACCCACCAGACCGTATACACTCACGTACTCATTAAAGCGATATGTAGGACCAGCCATCAGAGAATAATAATCTAAATCACCAGTACCAATCTTGCTACTACCATAATAGTAATCATAACCCTGATGTGTCAGCGTGAATGAACCAATAACACCAAAATTATTATCCAGCTCGTAGCGATATTTCAGGTTAAAGCCTTTTGGGTTTTCATCAAGCTTTTCACCATCAACTTTCACATGACTCTGAGCATATCCACCAGAAATCGTATGTTCACCGGCATTTGCTGCAAATGCGAATACAGATAAACCCACTGCCACTGCTGAGGCTATCAATGCCTTTTTCATTGGAACGTCCTAAATAGTTATTGTACAAGTAATAATGACTTTGCTTTGTTAAAATATACTTATCAAAAAACAAAATGTAACGTGGTAGTAAATACTTAATACTTCAATCATATTGTTTTTTAACAAGAAATTTTTAAATAAAGCAGGTATTCAGGATCTGATATCTCAGTTAATAGAAGAGCAGCAGTCAATAATCATACGTTCGGGAATTAAGAACTATTTTTCTCGATTATAATCATCAATGTTATTATTTTATTTATCGTATTCATTGGTTGATTTCAATAACGCTATTATATCTTTTAGCGTAATTAGAGTACCATTCAGGCTTACTTTGAATCATTCGGACCGCAAAATAGAGATCGGGCACCACAATCAGATCGTCATCACTACTTCGCAGTTTATTCTGTTTTATCCAACGGGTAAGTTCTGTCCGACGACCGGCGAGCACCAAGGTGATATCTCTTACTTTCAATTCACTAATCAACTCATCAATAGCAGCAAAGACACTGACATCATCATGGGTAAAACTAACAGCCGCATCGACAACCAGCCAACCCGGACGTTTTTGCGTTTTGTTAATTTTTTGAATTCTGTCGACATGCTGTAGTACCCGTTTTTTAAAATAGCTAACATTGAAATAAGTCAATGGCGAGTTAAATCGGTACATCATCACACCATCTATTGGTTTAATATCATTGCCATGATTAATTGAATGAATCATTCCTTGGTCATTCACTCCCAAGAGTTGATCTGTCGGGCGGAATATAATTCGCAAAAACTGTAATAAACCCAGCAGAACGGCGAAACCAACACCGTTAATCAAACCAACCACCAGCACGGCAATGAATGTAAATAGTGATAAAGTAAATGCCTGATGATTTCGTTTCCTCAGTGACCAAATCTGCCGTAAGCCTAACAATGACGATGCCGAATAAATCAGCACCACACCAAGAGATGACAATGGGATATAAGCCAGAAAACGAGTCATAAATAACAAAACCAGCAAAATAATGGTCGCTGCAATAACAGAGACCAATTGCGTTTTCCCACCAATCGCATCATTAACCGCAGTACGACTGCTGGCAGCACTGACAGCAAATCCTTGTGATAAAGCAGAAGCAATGTTCGCAATGCCTAAGGCCCTAAGTTCACAATCTGCATCAATCTGATAACCGTTTTTACTGGCGAAGCTACGGGCCGTCATCATAAAACTGACAAAACTGATAACAGCAAGGTTCAAAGATGGGATAACTAGCTCACGCATAATGCCAGGCTGAAAATCGGGCATTGGCACAACAGGTAATCCCCCACCGCTGACACTGCCAACAATCTGAATGCCATATTTTTCCAGATCAAATTGCCAGCTTATATAAGTCGCTAATACCATTGCTAACAAAGGCCCCGGCCAAGTCGGGCGCAAGAAACGAACAGTGAGCAAAATCAATACCATAGCAACAGACATTGCTAACGTCGGTAAATGTGTACTCATGAGCTTGGCAGGTAATGCGATCACCCGTTCAATCAATCCCACCGGAACGCCAGCAAAACCAAAGACTTTAGCTAGCTGATCCACAATGATTGTCAATGCAACACCGTTCATTAATCCTTTCAGGATCGGTTTGGAAAGAAAATCAGCAAACGCGCCTAACCGGAAGTGACTGGCGAGAACACACCATATCCCGGTCATTAAGGTCATTACGATCGTGAGCTGCCAGCGTACATCTTCATTACCAAAAACCAATGGCGCGACAGCCGCGGCAATAACAGCACACGTTGCGGCATCTGGCCCGACAATCAACTGTCTTGAAGTACCAAATAGTGCATAAGCGAACATGGGTAAAATGCATGCATAAAGACCGATAATTGCACTTATTCCCATCAATTCGGCGTAAGCAATAGCAACTGGCAGAGCAACTGCGGCAACAGAAAGCCCAGCTCTTAAATCATGACTAAACCATTCCTTGCGATAATGAGAAAAATTGCCCAACCCTGGCATCCAACGCTGTAGTTTTTTCCACTGCATCTGGTTTATGCCCTCTTATTTTTCAACGGGTTTTCGTTATAATGCTGCCTTATATGTTCACTGACAACCGGAAGTTAATTACGCCGCTCTTTATGGTAAAATTGTGCGAAACCGATCGATAAAAACCTTTTTTATTGAAAGATAAAACCGTACTGTTGCTGCTAGTCCATTATCGGATGATAATCAGATGCCGAAATTACAATAGGTTCAAATATGAAACAACTTTTAGACTTTCTACCTCTAGTCGTCTTTTTTGTCGTATACAAGATGTATGACATTTTCTACGCTTCCGGGGCGTTGATCGCCGCTACCGGTTTAGCTGTCGCGATGACTTATTTCATCTACCGGAAAGTAGAGAAAGCCTCCCTGATCACGTTTATCATGGTTGCTGTTTTCGGTACGTTAACTTTAGCTTTCCACAGTGATCTATTTATCAAATGGAAAGTCACTGTAATTTATGCATTATTCGCATTAGCTTTGCTAGGCAGCCAGTGGTTTATGAAAAAACCACTTATTCAGAAAATGCTAGGAAAAGAGTTAATTTTACCCGATCTTGTCTGGAATAAACTCAATATGGCATGGGCGCTGTTTTTTACAGCCTGCGCGCTGGCTAATATTTATGTCGCATTCTGGTTACCACAAGATGTCTGGGTTAATTTTAAAGTATTTGGTCTGACTGCCCTGACTCTGGTTTTCACCGTGCTCAGTGTAGTATATATTTACCGTCACCTGCCACGCGAACAGAAGTAACCCTATTCAAATGGATACCTGCCTGCTATCGTCTGTAGGCAGGTATTGTTTTTTCATCAAATAAAGTAAAGTTTTCAATGACACAACAACAATTACCTAACGGAGAGTTAGTCCTCCGCACACTGGCTATGCCCGCTGATACCAACGCCAATGGAGATATTTTTGGTGGATGGTTAATGTCACAAATGGATATTGGTGGTGCAATTCTGGCAAAAGAAATTGCGGAAGGCCGTGTTGTCACTGTCAGAGTAGATGGTATTACTTTCTTGAAACCTGTTGCCGTTGGTGATGTCGTCTGCTGCTATGCACATTGCCTCAAAACCGGTAACAGTTCGATTACCATCAACATTGAAGTCTGGGTGAAGAAAGTCGCCTCTGAACCTGTCGGCCAACGCTATCGTGCAACCGAAGCGGTATTCACTTATGTTGCGGTAAATGAAGATAATACTTCACGTCGGTTACCAGAAGGTAAAACCCACTTTCAACTCGCTAGCAGTACTAGCGAATAAACATTAATCGAAAAAGGAGCGTGTTAATAATGCTCCTTTTTTATTTTGCATTTCCCCGACAATCAGGATTGAGATATACCCGTAATTTTAAATTCGACGGTTGTGATATAACCAAGCGCGGGTATTTTTTCAAAGCGCCATTTTCTCATCGCTTTTTTCACCTCCCGTTCAAAAACATTAGGTGGATTAGCACCAATCACTTCTATATTTTTTACCCGTCCGTCTTCATCAATATCATATTTGACTTTCACATAACCTTCGGTGCCCAAAGCTGACGCTCTGGATGGATAGACAGGTAACGCTTTACTTAATGCTCTTGGCCCATTCTGCGGTTTAACCACCGGTTTATTCTGATTATTATCAGTACGGTTAGCTAATGCATTCTGATTAAACAACGGCTTTTCCGGTTGCTCAGCCCTCTTTTCAACGGGTTCAGATTGCTTTTTAACAATCTTTTTCTTCACTTCCGGTTTTAGCTTCTTCACCTCTGGTTTTGGAATTACCGGCTCTGGAACAGGTTCCGGCTCCTCTGGCTCTGATTCAGGTTCTGGTGCTGCCGGTTCTGAAACAGGCGCTTCTTCGGCAGCTAACTGAATCATAGCAACAGACATAAGTGCAGCATCAGGCTGCTTTTCCGGTATTGCAGAACAAAAAAGTGCGGCAGCAACAGAAACGTGTAAACAAACTGACAACAATATTGGCCAATGTATCCAGCGCATAAGGGAATTCTTGATTAGCAGCATAAAGTCAATCCTCGAATGACTGCTAGTTTAAATGCAAATAGCAATCATATTCAATAAAGATTGTAGGTGAGCGTGAATATAAGGCCAAAAATATTATTTTTTCAATGTATCCATTCGCCATGCTGAACAAACAATAAAGCTCGACGCTGTTTATAACCATCTAATTTACGTAGTGAATAAATACGCAAATTACGTCTTGATTGCCCTTCCAACCAACGGCGACGGCGGTTGAGATTCTGGCGTAACATCCGCCACCGCCCTACTTCATTCCGACTACGTTTCATAAAACCTACCTATAAAAACATCACGCTCATTATAAGCCTTTAAAAAAGATATCCAAGGCGTATCTGGATAGTACTTTTTGTATCAATAATGCGAAATGACCAATATCAAGTATGATGCTTGCAGTATATTTGCCGATTTTTTGGTAAATTCACCAAGTTAATTAGATCGTTTATATACCCTATGGATTTCAAGATGCATCGCGACGGCAAGGGAGCGAATCCCCGGGAGCATAGATAACTATGTGACCGGGGTGAGAGAGTGTAGCCAACAAAGAGGCAACTTGAAAGATAACAGGTATATCCCGAGTCTTGAGGAAACCGCGTTAAACGCCACCAAAGATGTCTGAACAAAACAGGATTGATTGCCGAATATGACAACCTTTTATTCCGTCCTAAGTTGGCTTGCTATTTTCTTTTATTGGCTAATTGTTGCCAGTATCACTTTACGCATTCTGATAAAGCGCCGGCCGGTCACTTCTGCTATGACCTGGCTGCTGATTATCTATATCCTACCCTTAGTTGGAATCATCGCTTACCTGTCATTTGGTGAGCTGCATTTGGGAAAACGCAGAGTTGAACAAGCAAAAGCCATGTGGCCTTCAACAACCGTATGGCTTGAAGAATTGCGCAAATCTCGCCATATCTTCGCGACAGAAAATAGCGAAGTCGCGACACCACTATTCCAGCTTTGCGAACGACGGCAAGGGCTGGCGGGTGTTAAAGGTAACAAGATCCAACTACTGAAAACCTATGACCATTCACTAAAAACCATTATCAAAGATATTGAGAATGCCAAACACAGTATTGATATGGTGTTTTACATCTGGCAAACCGGCGGCTTGGTTGAGCAAGTGACGGATGCTCTTATGGCCGCAGCACACCGAGGAGTCAGATGCCGTATTATGGTGGATTCAGCCGGTAGCTGGTTATATTGCCGTAGCCAATACCCGGATATCATGCGCCAGGCGGGAATTGAATTTGTTGAAGCTTTGCAAGTCAATATATTCCGTCTATTTCTACGCCGTATGGATCTGCGCCAGCATCGTAAAATTATCTTGATAGACGATTATATCTCTTATGCCGGCAGTATGAATATGGTCGATCCACGCTTTTTTAAACAAGATGCCGGTGTTGGGCAATGGATCGATATCATGGTACGAATGGAAGGACCGGTTACTACAACCATGGGGGTTATTTACGCTTGTGACTGGGAAATGGAAACAGGTCAACGTATCTTTCCGCCATCACCAGATAACAATATCATGCCATTTGAACAGGCCAGTGGACACACAACTCAGGTTATTGCATCCGGCCCCGGATTCCCTGAAGAGTTGATTCAACAATCTTTAATGACGGCTATTTTCTCTGCCCGTAAGCAACTGATTTTAACTACCCCTTATTTTGTTCCCAGTGATGACCTGACAAATGCTATTTGCACCGCCGCTTTACGAGGGGTTGAGGTTATTATTATCGTTCCACGCAGAAATAATTTCTTTTTAGTTCGTTGGGCAAGCCGGGCATTTTTTGCTGAACTATTAAACGCCGGTGTTAAGATTTATCAATTTGAAGATGGATTGCTACATACTAAAAGCGTTTTAGTTGATGGCCAACTCAGCATGGTGGGTTCCGTTAATCTCGATATGCGTAGCCTGTGGCTAAATTTCGAAATTACCGTGGTGATTGATGATGAAAACTTTGGTAATGATCTGACGCTGGTGCAATACGATTACATCGCCCATTCTACATTGCTGGAAACTCATGAGTGGGAACAACGCCCTTTGTGGCATCGGATTATTGAGCGTATTTGTTACTTCTTTAGCCCGCTACTGTGACCAATACCCTCGTCTTGTAAAGACGGGGGTACCAATCAACGCTTCAACATGCTTTAATTCTTCATCATGACCTACGAATAAATCAATATGGACAACAGATCTCCACAAGCTATGGATTTAGACCTCAATAACCGCATGACAGAAGATGAAACCCTTGAGAAAGCCTATGACATCTTTCTCGAACTGGCTTCGTTCAACCTTGACCCCGCTGATATTCTGCTATTTAGCTTACAATTCGAAATACGTGGCGGCGCAGAATTACTGCCCCCTTCTGATGGGTGGCTTGAACACGTGGATTTCAATCCAAACCCTGATTTCTTTGCCGAAGTCATTATCGGGCTAGCAGAATCTGAGGATGCTGAGATCAACGATGTTTTTGCCCGCATCCTTATTTGTCGAGAAAAATCTCACCCGATTTACCATATTTTATGGAAAGAGTGAAAAATTAAAGTCAGTTATTTTGATCTGCTCTTTTTTATGCAAAAAGTGAGAGCTACCCGTTTTAAGGCAGGTCTGAATCCTGATATAAAACCCCAAAAGTAACTCTCACATTGAGTGTCCCTCAATAACTACAATGGATCAACCTTCAAACAAGACACGGCATGGCGGAAACTCCCCTCCATCAATGGTCGGGTTTTAGCACATTCAGGATCTGCCATCGGGCAACGTGTACGGAAAACACATCCTGATGGCGGGTTGATAGGTGACGGTAATTCCCCTTCCAACAATTCAATGTGTTTATTTCGTTCTTTATCTGGATCAGGCACCGGTACCGCCGACATCAACGCCTTGGTATAAGGGTGCTGTGGATTATGGTAAACCTCATCATAAGTACCCAACTCCACCGCATGCCCAAGGTACATCACCAGTACACGGTCAGATATGTGCTTAACCACCGCCAGATCATGAGCGATAAAAATTAGCGACAGCCCCATTTCTCGTTGTAATTTTTGCAACAAGTTAACGACCTGAGCCTGAATGGATACATCAAGTGCAGATACCGGCTCATCACAAATCACCAATTTAGGTTCAAGGATAAGTGCACGGGCAATTCCAATACGTTGACATTGACCACCAGAGAATTCGTGCGGATAACGGTTAATCAAATTCGGTAATAACCCAACCTTCATCATCATGGCTTTTACCCGCTCTTTAATTTCCAGCCCTTTCATCTTCGGATGATAAGTGCGCAGTGGCTCAGCGATAATATCGCCAATCGTCATTCGCGGGTTTAAGGATGCTAATGGATCCTGGAATATCATCTGGATATCACTACGAATATCCCGCCACTGTTTATCATCCATATCCAGCAGGCTTTTTCCCAACCACGTTACCGAACCACCGGAAGACTTAACCAATCCGATAATTGCACGCGCAAAAGTCGATTTACCACAACCGGATTCACCAACCACACCAAGGGTTTCCCCTTCGTATAATCTTAATGTGACACCATCAACCGCTTTCAAGGTTTTTGTTGGTTGCCAAAACCATTGTTTGCCATCTTTGATATCAAAGTGAACTTTCAGATCTGCTACTTCCAGCAGCACACGTCTTTCTTCAATCGGACTCATACCAATTCCCCCGGTGCTTTAAAACAAGCTCGCAAACGCCCGTTGCCAAATGTCTCTAACCCTGGATCACAATTTACACAACGATCTACTGAAAACTGGCAGCGTGGCTGGAACGGACACCCTTTCGGCAACCGTAATAAGTTAGGTGGATTTCCGGGAATGGTCGTCAACGATGCTTCATCACCATCAAGACGTGGAACAGCATTAAGCAGGCCAATAGAATAAGGATGGGTTGGTTGATAAAACACTTCACGGGCCGAACCATATTCCATCGTTCTCCCCGCATACATCACCAACACTTTGTCACAAATACCAGCAACCACCCCCAAATCGTGAGTAATCATAATAATCGCGGTATTAAATTCCCGTTTCAGCTCATTCAGTAAAGTCATAATCTGAGCCTGAACCGTGACATCAAGTGCGGTTGTCGGTTCGTCAGCAATCAGCAATTTTGGTCGACATAACAACGCCATCGCGATCATCACACGCTGACGCATCCCACCAGAAAATTCATGAGGATACATCCGCATTCGCTTAAGTGCTTCTGGCATTTTGACGGCATCCAGCATCCGTATCGATTCAAGGTATGCTTCACTTTTACTCATATGCTTATGCAACATCAATACTTCTGTAAGCTGATCGCCGATACGCATATAGGGATTGAGAGATGTCATTGGGTCCTGAAATATCATTGATATCTCTTCTGCTCTCATGCGGTTAAGCGCTTTCTCTTCAAGGTTAAGAATTTCCCTACCATTAAAAATAGCGGAACCGCCAATTTTGCCGTTTCTGGCCAGTAGCCCCATCAAAGCAAAAGCGGTTTGTGATTTGCCAGAACCAGATTCCCCCACAATTCCCAGCGTTTCCCCCGCTCGTAAATCAAAATTCAGCTTGTTCACCGCGGTAACATCCCCGTCAGGGGTACTAAAAGTCACGTCCAACTCTTTAACAATTAACAACGGCTCAGAACTTTTCTGGTTTCTAACGCTGTCCATGTTACCTCCTTAACGATCTTTCGGATCGAGGGCATCACGCAAGCCATCGCCGATAAAGTTAAAACAAAACAGTGTCACCACCAGAAAACCGGCAGGAAACATCAGCAACCACGGGGAAACTTCCATCGAATTCGCACCATCACTTAACAATGCGCCCCAACTGCTTAACGGCTCTTGAGTTCCCAATCCCAGAAAACTAAGAAATGATTCAAACAGAATCATGCTTGGCACCAATAAAGAGGCATAAACCACCACCACTCCCAACACATTAGGGACAATATGGCGCAGCACAATATGACGGGTTGGCACACCACACACCAACGCCGCCTCAATAAACTCCTTACGTTTCAAGCTCAGTGTCTGACCGCGGACAATACGCGCCATATCCAACCATGACACCATACCGATGGCGATAAATATCAGAAAAATATTCTGTCCGAAGAAGGTCACCAGCAGGATCACAAAGAACATAAATGGAAATGAGTTCAAGATTTCCAACATACGCATCATGACTGAATCTATTTTTCCGCCCATATAGCCGGATAATGATCCATATAAGGTCCCGACGACGACCGCAACCAAAGCGGCTGCCACCCCAACCATTAATGAAATGCGCCCCCCAATGGCAACACGCACCAGTAAATCACGGCCGGAAGAATCGGTACCAAAATAGTGACCAGATTCAAAATCAGGTCGCATCGACATCATGGCCCAGTCAGTATCGTCATAAGTAAATTGAGCTAACATCGGTGCCAAGATCACAAACAAGGTAATCAAAGATAGCAGACACAAACTGGCAATCGCTGCCCGGTTGTGAATAAAACGACGTCGTGCATCCTGCCACAAACTACGGCCTTCAATTTCTAATTGCTCAGAGAAATTTTCCAGAGCTTCGCTATTTTGTTTATTAACTATCATTGCGTGCTCCAGTCTTAATAACGAATCTTCGGATCGATAACAGCGTACAATACATCAACAATCGCATTGAACAGAATCGTTAAGCTACCAACTAAAATAGTCAGACTTAACACCAACGAATAGTCACGGTTCAATGCGCCATTAACAAACAACTGCCCTATTCCCGGTAACCCGAAGATCGTTTCAATCACCATTGAGCCGGTAAGAATGCCGACAAAAGCAGGCCCCATATAAGAGATAACCGGTAATAATGCGGGCTTTAAAGCATGGCGGAAAATAATGATGCGCAATGGCAACCCTTTAGCTCGCGCAGTACGAATAAAGTTAGAGTGCAGCACTTCTATCATCGAACTCCGGGTAATACGGGAGATACTGGCGATATAAGCCAAAGACAATGCCACCATCGGCAAAATCATATATTTAGGCGCACCGCCATTCCAGCCTCCTCCCGGTAGCCATTTAAGATGAATAGCGAACCCCAGCACCAGTAACGGTGCCACGACAAACCCCGGGATAACAACCCCCGTCATGGCGAACCCCATAACCGTATAATCCCATTTGGTATTTTGATTAAGTGCCGCAATAACCCCGGCGCTGACCCCCAAGACAACCGCCATGATAAATGCCGAGACGCCTAATTTAGCCGATACTGGAAACGCTGTTGCCACAAGATCGTTAACAGAGTAGTCCTTATATTTAAAAGAGGGCCCAAAATCTCCTTTAGTGAGTTGAATTAAGTAATCAAAATATTGTTTATAAATTGGATCATTCAGATGATATTTCGCTTCAATATTTGCCAGCACTTCTGGTGGCAATTTCCGTTCACCGGTAAATGGGCTGCCCGGCGCTAACCGCATCATGAAAAACGAAATAGTGATAAGGATAAAAAGTGTCGGGATCGCCTCTAAACAACGGCGTAAAATAAATTTAAGCATCGCCCGTTCCTATGTGTTGGCCCTCAACCCTGGCCTTAAAATAATTTGACCCTAAAGCAGCCCTCTCCGGGCTGCTTTACAACGTTAGTGTTTGATAATATAAAAATCTTTGGTGTGTAAATTATCCAAAGGATCTTTCCCTGTATAGCCACCAACATAGGGCTTCACTAACCGGGTATTCACATAGTAATAGAGAGGGACAATAGCCGAATCTTTATCTAACTGCGCTTCTGCTTGCTGGTAAACAGCAGCACGTTCATCATCTGTTGCCACTTTCAGAGATTGTTTCATCAGTTTATCAAACTCATCACTCTTATAATGAGCCGTGTTATTACTACTGTAAGAAAGCATTGAATTCAGGAATGAAGAAGGTTCGTTGTAATCGGCACACCAGCCAGCACGGGCCACGTCATAATTCCCCTGATGTCGTGTATCAAGGAAAGTTTTCCACTCTTGGTTTTCTAAACGAACATCAGCACCTAAATTTTTCTTCCAAATAGAAGCTACCGCGATTGCAATTTTTTTATGTAGATCAGAGGTGTTATAAAGCAAATTAAATTTCAATGGATTATCTTTATTATAACCCGCTTCAGCCAGTAATTTTTTGGCTTCCTGGTTGCGCTGTTCCTGACTCCAACCAGTAAACCACACCGGTTTCATCTCTTTCATACCATCAGTCACCGGCGGTGTATAACCGGAAGCCGGGATATCACCCTGTGCTTTTACTTTATTGGTCACAATGTCGCGGTCCATAGCCAATTTCAGTGCAGTACGGATGCGGGGATCATTAAATGGGGGTTTTTCGTTATTAATTTCGTAATAATAAGTACATAATTGTGGGTTAATGTGCAACTCGTTCGGGATCTCTTTTTTCAGTTTTTGGAATAGCTCAATCGGCAAATTGGTATAAGTCATATCAATTTCACCACTGCGATAACGATTGACATCCGTGACCTCTGACGAAATTGGCAGGAAAGTAACCTGATCAATAACGGTATTTTTGTTATCCCAATATGTTGGGCTGCGCTCCATCACAATACGTTCGTTAACTACCCAATTTTTCAGTTTATAAGCCCCATTACCGACAAAATTCTGTGACTGAGTCCATTTTTCGCCATATTTTTCTACCGTCGCTTTATGCACCGGTGACATTGAAGAGTGAGCCAAAAGCCTTGGTAGATAAGGAACCGCTTCGCTCAATGTAAGCTGCAATGTATAGTCATCCAGCGCCTTTACTCCCAGAGCATCTGGTTTCTTTTTACCACTGATGATGTCATCAATATTGGTGATATGGGCATACTGGAGGTAACTTTCATAGGGAGAAGCGGTATTAGGATCAGCCAAACGCTGCCAACTGTAAACAAAATCATGCGCAGTGACAGGATCACCATTAGACCACTTAGCATCTTTACGCATATGGAATGTCCAGACGGTGAAGTCTTTATTTTCCCAATTGGTCGCAGAACCTGGTAAAATTTCGCCATTCGGACCAACGATGACGACCCCTTCAAACAGATCGCGGGCCAAATGTGATTCTGGTACTCCTTCAATCTTATGCGGGTCTAACGATTGCGGTTCAGAACCGTTATTACGGACTAAAATCTGTTTATCCGCTAATTGAACGCCATCAGGCACTTTTGCCGCAAAGACCTGACTTGCCATTATCATACTCAGTGCAGCGCTGATGCTGACAGTAAGTAGTCTCTTTTTCGTTGTGTTTATCATCTTTTTCTACTCCAATTTTACATCGTCAGACTTTTTATCAGCCGACGGCCCAGAAATAAGGGGTGGATTACCACCTGCATACAAAAGGAACGATTTTGTTTGCAGGGTCTCAGTAACTCTTTTGAATAAAGCTACTGTCTAAT
This sequence comes from Photorhabdus sp. RW14-46, assembly GCF_963887965.1. Taxonomy (NCBI): domain Bacteria; kingdom Pseudomonadati; phylum Pseudomonadota; class Gammaproteobacteria; order Enterobacterales; family Morganellaceae; genus Photorhabdus; species Photorhabdus sp. RW14-46. The sequence continues at coordinate 40,934 of NZ_CAWPHH010000004.1, forward strand.
TTTTTATCCTATACAGTCGCTTAATATCCATATAATCCAATGGGTCTTTCCCTGAAAACCCTCCCACTGATGGGCTAACAAGCCGTACACTCACCCGGTAATAAACGGGAATCAGCACCGAGTCTTTATCCAGTTGAAACTCGGCTTGTTGATATAATTTCTTACGCTCAATAGCATCCTTAGCGAGTAACGCCTGTTCCAGATAGCTATCAAAATTTTTATTCTGATAGAAAGTGGTGTTATTACTGCTGTCTGACAACAACATGTTTAAAAATGCTGTAGGTTCATTGTAATCGGCACACCAGGTTGCTCTGGTCACCTCATAATTCCCTTGATGGCGGCTTTCAAGAGAGGTTTTCCATTCCTGATTCTGCAAAATCACATCCGCTCCCAGATTCTTTTTCCACATGGAAGCGGCAGCAATAGCTTGTTGTTTATTTTGCTCAGAGGTGTTGTACAACAAGGTGAACTTCAATGGATTCGCCTGATTGAAACCGGCTTGGGCTAACAATTCTTTGGCGCGTTTATTGCGCTGCTCCTGTGTCCAATTAGCCCATTCTGGCTTAACAAAATCGCCACCACCGATAAATGTTGGCGTGAAACCATAAGCCGGGATTTGCCCCTGCCCCATAATTTTTCCAGCGATAATATCCCGGTCGAGACTTAATTTGACAGCTTCGCGGACTCTAACATCAGTAAATGGCGGTTTTTTGTTGTTAATTTCGTAATAAAACGTACAAAGATATGGACTGACACGAACCTGTTCAGGGAGCTCTTTTTTCATTTTCTGATACAGAGTCGGCGGAATGGCGCTGTTGGTGATATTTACCTCTCCACTACGATAGCGGTTAATATCACTGGTTTCGGATTGAAGGGGTAAAAGAGTCGCTTGATCAATAACTGTTTTTGCATTGTTCCAATATCGCGGGTTGCGTTCGATCACTATCCGCTCATTGACCACCCACTCTTTTAACAGATACGCCCCATTACCCACATAGTTTTCTGGTAGCGTCCATTTATTACCTAACTTTTCGACCACATCCTTTTTGACGGGTTTCATTGCCGTATGGCTGAGCATACTGACGAAATAAGGCACGGGGTGCGTCAGAGTCACCTGCAAACGATGATCATCCAGCGCTTTTACCCCCAACTGATCAGGCGATTTTTTACCCTTTAGAACATCACTAATATTTTCAACGTAAGCATATTGAAGATAGCTGGCATAAGGTGAACCCACTTTTGGGTCAGCTAACCGTTGCCAGCTATAGACAAAATCGTGGGCAGTGACAGGCGTTCCATCACTCCATTTAGCATTATCACGCAAATAAAAAGTCCATACCTTGTAATCCTGATTTTCCCAATGGGTCGCAACGCCTGGCACAACTTCTCCCTCAGAACCCGTCCTCACTAACCCTTCCAGGAGATTAAGAATAATGTTGCTTTCTGGTACACCTTCGACTTTATGTGGATCAAGCGAGGCAACTTCTGCGCCATTATTAATAATAATCTGCTGTTTATCCGCAAGTTTCACACCATCTGGAAGTTCAGCGGCAGACACGGCTGTAACAGAAAACGCCGATAATAAAAATATACAGGAAATAAACTTATGTAATTTTAATCGTTTGATCTTCATTTTTTACCTCCAGTTTGATGGACCGGTTCATTCCACATATCCCATCAAGGCCGGTATCTTCACATTATTTAACCCAAAGTAACGGATTAAATATTAAAGGCAACTTATCATATCAATTGTTAAAATATCGCTCTCATATTGCAAAAATCATCCTTACAAACAACTTAGTACGACTTATTACATTAATTGATAAAATATCCCAAAATTCATTATAACTAATTGATATGTATAGCATTATCAACTTAACACTTAAATAAAATAGTAAACAAAGCTAGACTAAAGATGAAAATAAACATAATTTTAACAAATTGCAATCAATGCAAATTAAAAACCTACATTCATCACAAAACAGTGGTGGAAGCAACCAGTTACACATTGAACTAACAGGAAAGAATAATTTAGAAAAATATTGGGTTATTTGTATAAAATTCAGGAAGTACCGATAAAAGAAGGGAGAAAAGCCTATGAAATAGGCTTTATAATAAAAATGATAAGAATATTATAATTTGTAATTTCACTAGAAAGGAAGCTAGCACCTTTTATCGTAAATCATATCAAAGCAACCCTGGGAATAGCGCTCTGATCCCTGTCACAATCAGTTCAATCCCCAAAGACATCAATAGCAGTCCCATAATTCGGGTGATAACGTTAATGCCTGTTTGCCCAAGATATTTGACGACTAAAGGTGCAGATCGAAACAATAACCAACAGCAAAAAGCAAACAACGCGCTGGTAAGCATCAACCCAATAAAATTCTGCCATCCCTGATAACGAGAACTCCAGACAATACAAGAACTGATTGCACCGGGACCTGCCATTAACGGCAATGCCAACGGCACCACACCCACACTTTCTCTAACGGCTGTTTCTGATTTTTCCTGCTTATTCTGTTTGTCCTCTCCAAGTTTACCGTTAATCATCGACATCGCGATGGTCACAACCAAAATCCCACCGGCAATACGAAAAGAGTCAATGGAAATGCCAAACATACGCAGTATCAAGTCACCTAACAGCAAAGCTGTCCATAAAATGATGGCAACAGAAATATTGGCAATAAAGTTAGTTCTATTACGCGCCGATTGGGCTTGGTAGTGAGTCATACTGATAAAAACCGGCAAAATACCAACAGGATTGACCAGTGCAAATAGCCCAACAAAAAACTTAATGTAACCTGGCAGATCCAGCAGTAAGTCACCCACGAAGAACCTCTATTGAGTTACGCTGTGTTGTTAAAAACATTCTCATGATTGCTCTCCCAAAGATCATATAAAACTTAATTTTTTCTTCACTTTATACTGGCGAAGTTCCCTTTTCCATCAACCACAACGCTTTTTTTAATTTAAAATATCTTATATAACAAGTTGTTAACCCGATATTTTTATTAGATTAAAAATTCAACCTTTTAACGCTATTTACAACCCAATCAATAATAATTATCACTGACCCAAGCTGAAAGGAATCAGCTTGGGAATTTATGTGATTAAGATCAATATATATTTAATACCAAATGGTAACCTGTAGTTACCAAAAAATCACCCAATTAAATGGTCTAAAAAATACTTATTCATTGATATTAAAGGGTTTTTAATATTTTCCAGGAGTACTTCTTTATGACTGTAACTCATGTTACTGAACTGAACGAACTCGTTGCTCGGGTAAAAAAAGCACAACGTGAATTTGCTAACTTTTCTCAGGAGCAAGTTGACAAAATCTTCCGCGCAGCAGCCCTTGCAGCGGCAGATGCACGTATCCCTTTAGCAAAATTAGCCGTAGCAGAATCCGGTATGGGCATTGTCGAAGACAAAGTAATCAAAAACCACTTTGCTTCCGAATATATCTATAACGCTTATAAAGATGAGAAAACCTGCGGCATTTTGTCTGAGGATAAAACATTCGGCACCATCACTATCGCCGAACCTATTGGCTTAATCTGCGGTATCGTGCCAACCACTAACCCAACATCTACCGCTATTTTTAAGGCCCTCATCAGCCTAAAAACCCGTAACGGCATTATTCTCTCACCCCACCCACGCGCCAAAAAAGCAACAACCAAAGCAGCAGAATTGGTTCTATCCGCTGCGGTTGCCGCGGGTGCGCCAAAAGATATTATTGGCTGGATTGATGAACCCTCCGTTGAACTTTCCAATGCATTGATGCACCACCAAGACATCAATCTCATCCTGGCGACCGGAGGCCCAGGTATGGTAAAAGCGGCATACAGCTCTGGTAAGCCCGCAATCGGCGTCGGTGCCGGTAACACCCCGGTTGTCATTGATGAATCAGCTGATATTAAACGCGCTGTTGCCTCTATTCTGATGTCTAAAACCTTTGACAACGGCGTCATCTGCGCTTCAGAACAATCCGTTATCGTGGTGGATGAAATTTATGATCAGGTGCGTAAACGTTTCTTTACTCATGGCGGTTATCTGTTACAAGGCAAGGAACTGAAAGCTGTTCAAGATATCATTCTGAAAAACGGTAGTCTAAATGCGGAAATCGTTGGTCAATCTGCAACAAAAATTGCCGAAATGGCAGGCATTAATGTTCCTGAAAAGACCAAGATCTTGATTGGAGAAGTGAGCTTAACTGATGAAGCAGAACCCTTTGCTCACGAAAAATTGTCTCCACTGCTCGCTATGTATCGTGGTAATAGCTTTGAAGATGCCGTAGAAAAGGCAGAAAAATTGGTTGAAATGGGCGGAATTGGTCACACTTCTTGCTTGTATACCGATCAGGACAATCAAGCCGCACGAATCAAGTATTTTGGCGATAAAATGAAAACAGCTCGTATTCTCGTGAATACTCCTGCTTCTCAGGGCGGTATCGGTGATCTCTATAACTTCAAGCTTGCCCCCTCTCTGACACTAGGCTGCGGCTCTTGGGGAGGAAATTCCATCTCTGAAAATGTAGGGCCCAAACATCTCATCAATACCAAAACCGTGGCGAAAAGAGCAGAAAATATGCTGTGGCATAAACTTCCGAAATCCATTTACTTCCGTCGCGGCTCCCTGCCTGTGGCATTAGAAGAAATTGCAACCGACGGTGCAAAACGCGCTTTTATCGTAACAGACCGTTTCTTATTTAATCATGGTTATGCTGATCAAGTCACTGATGTGCTGAAATCCCACGGGATAGAAACAGAAGTTTTCTTTGAAGTTGAAGCAGACCCTACCCTAAGCACTGTTCGTAAGGGTGCGGAACAAATGCACTCATTCAAACCGGACATCATTATTGCTCTGGGGGGAGGGTCCCCAATGGATGCGGCCAAAATTATGTGGGTGATGTATGAACACCCTGAAACGCATTTCGAAGAGCTAGCTCTACGGTTTATGGATATCCGTAAACGCATCTATAGATTCCCTAAAATGGGGGTTAAAGCGAAAATGGTCGCCATTACCACAACTTCCGGCACAGGTTCTGAAGTGACACCATTTGCGGTTGTCACTGATGATGCAACCGGCCAGAAATATCCACTGGCTGATTATGAATTGACGCCTAATATAGCTATTGTTGATGCCAATCTAGTCATGGATATGCCGAAATCACTCTGTGCTTTTGGTGGGCTGGATGCAATCACTCACGCTTTAGAAGCTTATGTATCAGTCTTAGCAAACGAATACTCTGACGGACAAGCACTGCAAGCGCTAAAACTACTGAAAGAGTTCCTCCCAACCAGCTATCATGAAGGGGCCACGAACCCAGTTGCCCGTGAACGGGTTCATAATGCAGCAACTATTGCAGGGATTGCATTTGCTAATGCCTTCTTGGGGGTATGCCACTCTATGGCGCATAAACTGGGTTCTGAGTTCCATATCCCGCATGGCTTGGCTAACGCATTGCTGATTTGTAACGTTATCCGCTATAACGCTAACGATAACCCAACCAAACAGACTGCATTCAGTCAATATGATCGCCCACAGGCCCGCCGTCGTTACGCTGAAATTGCCGATCATCTTGGTTTATCGGCTACGGGTGACCATACTGTCACAAAAATTGAAAAACTGTTAGCCTGGCTGAAAGAGCTCAAGTCTGAGCTAGGTATCCCGACATCTATCCGTGAAGCGGGCGTTCAAGAAGCTGACTTTCTGGCAAAAATTGATAAGTTATCTGAAGATGCCTTCGACGACCAATGTACCGGTGCTAACCCACGCTACCCGCTGATTTCTGAGCTAAAACAATTGCTGTTGGATTCATACTATGGACGAGAATTCACAGAAACCGTTGCAACAGAAAAAAGCCAATAAGAACAAATTTATTAACTGATTAAATACTACTTAAGGGTGCTGATATCAGCATCCTTTAACTTACGCTGCTCTATATCCGTTATCTTTCAAGTTGCCTCTTTGTTGGCTGCCCGGTCACATCGTTATCTATGCTCCCGGGGATTCACTCCCTTGCCGTCGCGATCCATCTTGAAATCCATTAGGTATATTCTTAATACAAACTCTCAAACAGAACATCCAATCGCTTCACAGAAATCTATCCATTACACGCTGTCTTTTCTGTTTTTCCTCGCCTCATTAATAGCCTCCATATAGTGCTTACGGCAAACAGACACATATTTTTCATTACCACCGATATCAACTTGCTCGCCATCATAAATGGCCACACCTTCGCTATCAAAACGTAATACACGGTTCGCTTTGCGTCCACAATAGCAAATAGTTTTCAATTCAACTAACTTATCAGCCCATGCTAGAAGATACTGGCTACCACTGAAAAGCTCGCCTCTGAAATCAGTTCTCAGCCCATAACAAAGAACCGGAATATCATCATAATCAGTCACCTTACATATCTGTTCAATCTGTGCTTTCGTGAGAAAATGGCACTCATCAATAAGCACACAATGCACTTTTGCCTGCTTATTTTCATTTTTGATCAACTCACCAATATCTGTCTGTTGACTAAACAGAAGTGCATCAGAAGATAATCCAATCCGAGAATTGACTTTTCCATTTTCAAACCGGGTGTCAATTTCTGCGGTAAACACCAGCGTTCTCATCCCTCTTTCATTATAGTTATAAGAGGATTGCAACAAAGATGTCGATTTTCCAGCATTCATTGCGGAGTAATAAAAATAAAGTTGAGCCATCAACCCTGCCCCTTAACAAAATTTATAAAGCCATATAGTCAGATGAGTTTACCATAAACTTGAGTCGTGATTATCCATCTTAGTAAGCTGCACGGGTTGATATACCGAAATATTTAGCTTAGTGATGTCTTAATGATTCATGACCACCATCACACCAGCCGAGTAATAAAACGCATTTGAGTGACAAATGTTCATGCTTAAATTAAAAAATGAAAGCCAGGCTGATTTGTTGCATATCGTATGCAAATTAATAATGTGCGTGATTTACTTCCAGGAACCGGTAACAGTAAATCAGCGATAACTCATGGATTAGTCATAAGTTTTTTTTAACTTAGTATTATTCTGCTTTAGCGGGTATGATAAGAAACAGTTAAAATTACTTACCGATTTAGTATATACCTGGTTTATAAATTAGAGAGATTATCATGTCGTCTCTTTGTTAAAGGTACCCTGAACATGTTATTGGGGAATGACAATCGAAATAGCTGTATAAAAAGCGCTATATAACTTTTGTAAAGAAATTACGTTTAAAAAAAAAGAGCTATTTTATCGGAATATGAGAAATTGACTATTGCAGAAAATAAAATAGCATTCTATTATTATATCCACATCCGCCATCATCATTAATAATTTGAGACCAGGACAATGAGCGATTTAAAAACCCTAAATAACATCCGTACTTTACGAGCCCAAGCAAGAGAATGCCAACTTGAGTTCTTAGATGAAATACTTGAGAAACTGACCGTCGTTGTTGAAGAACGTCGTGAAGAAGAAAGTCAGGTACAAGCTGAATTAGAGGAACGTACACGTAAATTGGAAGAAGTTCGTAAAATGATTCTTGACCAAGGAATTGATCCAAGCGAATTGCTTCAGACAATGAGCGCCGGCAAATCTGCTGGTAAAGCAAAACGTCCTGCACGTCCAGCTAAATACCAATATGTTGATACAAACGGTGAAACTAAAACTTGGACTGGCCAAGGACGTACACCTGCTGTTATCAAAAAAGCAATTGAAGACGAAGGAAGAACGCTGGAAAGTTTCTTACTCTAATTCATTGTTTTTCAAGTTAATTTAATTAAAAACACCCTTTTAAAATAGAAGGGTGTTTTTATTGTAAAACAACTTAGCTGACAAAAGAATTAACGTCTATCGTACAAACGAGATAAGTATCCTTGAGAAGAATTTAGTCGAGTTGCCCGTTTTTTGTATCATTTCTTTATGACAAAGCAAGGCTAGTTACTCACTTAGCCAATGCCTAGATAAATTAATAATCAAACAGGCACAACTATTTCCTTCTCTCTGGTCACGGTCGTTGATTCAATAGATAAGGAGCCAACGGCTCCTTATCTTATTTAGACTGATGATAGAAACTCAAATACCACTCTACAAACTGCTTCACACCCTGCTTCACAGATGTATTTGGGGCAAACCTTATTTTTTGGACAATGCCACTTGAATCAGCACAGGTCGACAGAACATCACCATCTTGCATGGGCATGAAATTTTTCTTAGCCTGAATGCCTAATGATTCTTCTATTGCTTCAATAAAATCACCTAGTCTAGTTGGTTGACCATTACCAATATTATAAATACAGTAAGGGGCAGAGCTGGCAGATATTTGCCCATCTTCAACCATCCAGCTCTCATTTGATGTGGGAATGATCTCTTGCAATCTGATTATTGATTCAACGATATCATCTATATACGTAAAATCTCTAACCATATTACCGTGGTTATAAACATCAATAGGCTGCCCTGATAACATGGCCTTGGTGAACTTAAATAAAGCCATATCAGGACGTCCCCACGGACCATATACTGTAAAGAAGCGCAAACCTGTCGTTGGCAACTGATAAAGATGAGAGTAACTGTGAGACATTAATTCATCTGATTTTTTCGTTGCCGCATATAGTGAAACGGGATGATCAACCGAATCGTTTGTAGAAAACGGTTGCTTTCTATTTAATCCATAAACAGAACTAGAAGAAGAATATAATAAATGCTCAACATTATTGTGACGGCAACCTTCCAGAATATTGATATGCCCTATTATATTCGAATCAATGTAAGCCATTGGGTTTTGCAACGAATAGCGAACACCCGCCTGAGCCCCCAGATGGATAACCCGCTGAAATTGGTGTCGCGAAAAAAGATCGGGAATGGCTATTCTGTCAGCTAAATCTAGCTTTTCAAATTTAAAACCTGACCTATCAAATAATAGATCTAACCGTGCTTGTTTGAGATTCACATCATAATAGTCATTAAGGTTGTCGATACCCACAACCTCATGCCCCATTTGCAATAATCTCTGGCTCACATGAAAGCCAATAAAACCAGCAGCACCTGTGACTAAGAATTTCATTGTATTACTCAGATAACCGGATTATGGAAGCACCACGACCAATCCCATAATAAGTAAAACCTCGGGATTGCAGGCGTTCAGGATCATAGAGATTCCGGCCATCAAAGATAACCGGCGTTTTGAGAGACTCTTTGATGACATCAAAATCGGGCGCACGAAAACTTTGCCATTCAGTACAAATGATCAAGGCATCGGCTCCCTTAAGCGCTGCTTCTTTAGTTCCCATCAATAATAAATCATCACGCTGACCATAAATACGCTGAGCTTCCTGCATCGCCTCAGGATCGTAAGCCTGTATTTTGGCTCCGGCCTGCCATAATGCTTCCATCAAAACACGGCTTGATGCTTCACGCATATCATCGGTATTCGGTTTGAACGATAATCCCCAGACAGAAAATGTCTTACCGGATAAATCTTCACCGAAATGGCGCGTTACAAAAGAAGGCAATTTATGCTTTTGCAGTTCATTCACTTGCTCCACAGCACGAAGAATTTTAGGCTGATAACCAATTTGCTCTGCGGTACGAATTAACGCCTGCACATCTTTCGGGAAGCATGAGCCACCATAACCACAGCCCGGATAGATAAAATGATAGCCAATACGGGAATCAGAACCAATTCCTTGACGAACATGTTCAATATCAGCGCCAAGCATTTCAGCTAGATTAGATATCTCATTCATAAAACTGATTTTCGTTGCCAACATACAGTTAGCAGCATACTTTGTCAGTTCTGCGCTACGGATATCCATCACAATCATACGATCATGATTACGATTAAATGGTTCATACAATTCATACATTAGGTCAACGACTCTTTCATTGTCACACCCAATAATAATCCGTTCAGGGCGCATACAATCTGCAACAGCCGCGCCTTCTTTAAGGAACTCAGGGTTAGAAACCACATCAAATGGAATATCAATATTACGTTGACGCAGAGTCTCATTAACAACGGCATTAACTTTATCTGCGGTACCAACAGGAACCGTAGATTTATCGATAATCACCTTATAGCTATCCATATATTCCGCAATAGTACGAGCAACCGCTGTCACATACTTCAAATCTGCTGAACCATCTTCATCAGGAGGAGTACCAACAGCAATAAATTGCAATTTACCGTGTGCCACACCGGCCTTTTCATCCGTACTAAAATTCAGACGGCCTTCTTCATAATTTTTTTTCACCAGTGGAGCTAATCCAGGTTCAAAAATGGGAATTTGGCCATTTTTCAAATTTTCAACTTTATTTGCATCTATATCAATACAAAGAACATTATGACCGACTTCAGCTAAAACCGCCGCCTGAACCAAGCCAACATAGCCAATACCAAACACCGTAACTTTCATATAACCCCTAAATTTCCGTAAAATTATTCTTTAACCTGATCCTGCAACGCCACTAACCAATCCGTAAATTCTTTGCCCAAAGCATGATGTTTCATACCATACCGGACAAATGCCTGCATATAACCAAGCTTATTACCGCAATCATGGCTTACACCCTGCAAATGATAGGCTTCCACAGGTTCCCTTTCTATTAACATAGCAATTGCATCAGTAAGTTGAATTTCATCACCGGCACCGGGTGCTGTTTTTGCTAATAACGGCCAAATTTTCTCGGACAATACGTAACGGCCAACAATAGAAAGATTTGATGGTGCTTCTTTCGGTTTAGGTTTTTCAACCACGCGCTTAATGAGTTTGCTGTCACCGGGTTGAAGATTTTCCCCCTGACAATCGACAATACCATAACTAGAAACTTCTTCATGAGGTACAGGTTCTACTAATATTTGACTCGCGCCCGTTTCATTATACCGAACCAACATTTCGCTTAGATTATATCTGGTCAGATCTGTACTGTATTCATCAAGAATAACATCAGGCAGTATCACAGCAAAAGGTTCATCACCGATTAAAGGCTTGGCACATAACACCGCATGCCCTAATCCTTTAGCAATTCCCTGACGAGTTTGCATGATGGTGACATGACTTGGACAAATAGATTGAACTTCGTCCAATAATTGACGCTTCACCCTTTTCTCAAGGATAGCTTCTAACTCAAAACTGGTATCAAAATGGTTTTCAATTGAATTTTTTGATGAATGAGTCACCAAGATAATTTCATTAATCCCAGCGGCAATACATTCATTAACAACATACTGAATAAGAGGTTTATCTACTAAAGGCAACATCTCTTTAGGAATTGCTTTCGTAGCAGGCAACATCCTCGTTCCCAAGCCCGCAACTGGAATAACGGCTTTTTTTACTATTTTTTCTACTAATGTTTTTTCTACTGATGTTTTTTCTACTGATACTTTTTCTACTAATGATTTTTCTACTAATGGTTCGTTTACTAATGGCATTAACCTTTCTCCCGATGTTTTTTGGCTGAAACAAATCTGTCTTCAACTCAAAATCAGTGCCAATTCTTTAATAAGGCATCACTATTACTGATTATTTTGTGTCAATAAACCGCGCACACGAACAGCACGCAGGAACCAATGCATACAAAAGTTCACGGCTTCGTTCACCCTTCTGACCACTCAAAAAGTTATCACTTTCATCTGAGCAGTGCTAAATCCGTTCTTTGTACTAAAGAGCGGCAAATAAAATAGCCTGATTAGATAGATTTCCAAGCATAATAGGCGGAGTATACCAGCTAATTCTCTTCGATAAACATCACCATTCTGTATAATTACATTACCGTGACTTGATGTTTAAAATCCATTTTAAACAAAATTCCACCTTGGGAATATTCACCCAGAATACATTGAAGAAAGCATCAGATTTATTTGACTATTTGTATTCCAAATCCGACATTGCCATTCAGCACTATGAGAACAAACTTGGTTCGAACAAATCGTTCTCAATGTCCCAAGAGGAACACCACTGTCTAATTGGATTTGGCGATTACCCGACTTAATACTGGCATGTAACCCCGCGGAAGTGAGCAGAACCGTTTTATTGATCGTATGATAATACCCAAGCAGCAATGGAAATTGCCCTTGTAACCCTGCACCTTCCAGTAATTTATTAATTCTATTTAGAATAGCTGCCATATTGGGTAAACGCCGGGAATGGTGGATGATATGCTCCTGTAACAAACTGTTAAATATGACTCTAAGTAATAATGCTGAAATCACACCATACTCTTTTGAACGGCTAATATCTAGACAATAAAAAGCTAATTCATTGTCAGATAACGCCGCCATATCGAGAATTAACCCTGGATTATCAATCATATTTAATTTTCGGTAATTGACTTTACAATGGGCAATCACTTGAGAAACTGGGGGTTGTAACTGCTTAAGCATATTTAATGCTTCATCCGAATTATGCTTTAGGGTTAACCAATCTTTATTCAAGTTATTCTGTTCAATCGCACCAGACACAAAGACCGTAGGATGTAAATAGGCCAACACCGATTTTTTTATCTCATTAAGATCTGAAACCGGTTTTAATAAAACATCTTTTGCTCCCAAACGAAGCACTTCATCAATTTCGGCCATCTTGTTAGTCGCTGAAATAATAATAACTGGAATGCTAATACCCTCATTCGTCAATTTCGCAATAAATTCAATGCCATTCATAACCGGCATATCTAAATCACATAAAATAAGTTCAACATGAGCTTCGCGTCCTAGCACCTGTAGTGCAACAGCGCCATTAGATGCGACTAATACCTTAGCACCCAACGTTCGCAAATACCCTGCCAGCAAAGAACAAAAAACAGGTTCATCCTCCACAATCAGAATTTTTTTGCCTGCCAATGCCTTTTCCATAAATACGCTCCCTTACCTTAATATTGCGACCTTCACCTTTTCTTAGGTACTATCACTCATATTAGTTCAATTAAGTGACTATCATTTGTTCTCTTACGTTTCTTTGCAATAGAAAACCCATAAAAATGGTATTTCACCCTTTACAATTGGAGTTAATTTTGACAGAGCTATGTCCTTGTGGTAGTGGAATAGATTTTGCGGATTGCTGTTCCCCTTATCTCCAAAACATAAAATTTGCCCAAACTGCCGAATCACTGATGCGTTCCCGATACAGTGCCTATGTAAAGCACAACGCCGATTATCTAATTACCAGTTGGCATCCTGACTGCCAGGCTGAAAAGTGGCGTTTAGATATAGAACAGAGTTTTATTGTTACCCAGTGGCTCGGACTCAATGTCATTACAACTGAAAAAGGCGAAAATGATAACGAAGCCTATGTTGAATTTTCAGCTTGCTTTCTTGATCAAAAATCCCAAGATAAGCAACTTATTCATGAGCGTTCACGTTTTCTTCGTATAGACCAGCATTGGTACTATATTGATGGCATAAAACCTCAAATTGGCCGTAATAGCCCCTGCCCATGTGGTTCGGGTAAAAAATACAAAAAATGTTGTGGTTAAGGCCCATAAACAGCAAACACAAAATATTTAAGGATAATCCCATCCATGCAACACCAACATATACAAAAGAAAATTTTACGCACTATTTGCCCTGATGCTAAAGGACTGATCGCCAAAATTACTAATATTTGCTACAAACACCAACTGAATATAGTTCAGAATAATGAATTCGTCGATCATCGTACTGGTCGCTTTTTTATGCGTACTGAGCTTGAAGGAATCTTCAATGATGAGACATTGCTTGCTGATTTAGATGATGCACTACCGGTGGGTTCTCAACGGGAATTAAATAGTGCGGGGCGTCGGCGTATTGTCATTATGGTGACAAAAGAAGCGCATTGTCTTGGGGATTTGCTCATGAAAAGCGCTTATGACGGGCTTGATGTTGAAATTGCTGCGGTTATCGGCAATCACGCAACATTACAATCATTGGTTGAACAATTTGGCATTCCTTTCCATTTAATCAGTCACGAGGGTTTAACCCGTGAACAACATGATGAAAAACTGATTGCCCAGATTGACCAATACAAACCTGACTACGTGGTATTAGCTAAATACATGCGAGTACTGACACCAGAATTTGTCCAACATTATCCAAATCAGATTATTAACATTCACCACTCCTTTTTACCTGCATTTATCGGGGCGCGTCCTTATCATCAGGCTTATGAGAGAGGGGTAAAAATCATCGGCGCAACAGCACATTATGTGAATGATAATCTGGATGAAGGTCCAATTATTACTCAGAAGGTCATTAACATAGACCACACATACACGGCTGAAGATATGATGAGAGCGGGCCGGGATGTTGAAAAAAATGTTCTGAGCCATGCTTTATTTTGGGTTCTTGCTCAGCGGGTTTTTGTTTACGGCAACCGTACTGTAATTCTTTAAAGCTGAATTAATTGAGGCCCAAAAACAGGACACGGTAACTTATTTTCAAGCATATGCTTTACAGCGGCAGTTCATTTGATGTGATTCTGGCCGCTGTAAGCAGTAGTAGTGACTTTTCAAAAATGATGAATCATCCTTCCCCCGCCACCAGCAAACAGACCACTTCTTTGCTCACAACAAGATCAATAAGGATGGAAAATCAGCATATCGTCACTTATTTTTAAATATCTACTTTACAGCTGCGGCTCATTTGGTATGATTCCGGCCACTGTTAGCAACAGTGATATATTTCAAAATCTGGTGGGGTTCCCGAGCGGCCAAAGGGAGCAGACTGTAAATCTGCCGTCACAGACTTCGAAGGTTCGAATCCTTCCCCCACCACCATAAATGTCCTCCGAGCATTACAAACAAACCTAATTTCCTAAGTTAACATCCAATACACCCCTTGATTCCTCCAAAAACAGACAACCTACAGCAACGCTCCTAAATTACCTACCCTTAACAGTTCCAGAGACTAACTAACATCTTTAAAAGAATTCAGTGAAAAGCGCTTACCCAACCTTAATGTACCCATAATGATATTTCTTATCACACCTTTATGTGAAATTTAACATTTCGCAAAAATCAACAATAAATAATATAAATCAAATAATTACAAAAATAACCACCTTCAAACAGCGGGCATTAGAATGTGATAACCATCGTGTATTTGTGAAATGACGTGTGAAATAATGATAAAAGAATAACAAATTATAACAACAACACCAGGGAACCACCATGAGCCAATCAATACAAAAAATAGGAATTATAGGATTGGGGGCTATGGGCATGGGAATTGCCCGCGCGTTAATACGCGCGGGCATTCCCACGTATGGATTTGATTTAAACCAAAAAGCCTGTGACCAACTACTACAAGCAGGCGCTAAAGCGGCGACAAACAACGCAGCAAATTGGGCATCAGAGCTGGATGCTATCTTACTTGTTGTTGTCAATGGTGCTCAAATAGAAAGCATCCTGTTTGAGGGCGAAACACCGTTAGTCAACCAGTTAAAAGCCGGTACGATCATTGTGCTTCACAGTACCGTTGCCGCAGAACAGGCTAAAGATTTTGCCCATCGTCTTAGCCAACACAATCTAAACATGCTGGACGCGCCTATTTCAGGGGGCGCACTAAAAGCTGAACAAGGCCAGCTCACCGTTATGGCTTCCGGTGAACCCGCATTATTTGAACAACTAAAACCCGTATTTGATGCCACCACCGAACGTCTCTACCATGTTGGAAATGAAATTGGTCAAGGCTCTACCGTCAAAACAATCCATCAATTACTTGCCGGTATACATATTGCTGCCGCAGCGGAAAGTATGGCATTGGCGGCCAAAGCCGGCATTTCTCTGGAGCTGATGTACGACATTGTCACCCACGCAGCGGGTAACTCTTGGATGTTTGAAAACCGCGTCCCCCATATTCTGGCAGGGGATTACACTGCTAAATCCTCCGTAGACATTTTTGTCAAAGATCTGAGATTAGTCTTAGAAACAGGTAGAGATCTGAAACTCCCATTACCATTATCAGCCACTGCACATCAAATGTTCCTTACTGCCAGTAATGAAGGTTTCGGCCAATGGGATGACAGCGCGGTTATCAAAACATTTAAAGGTATCACTTTGCCGGAGAAAAAATAATGACCATTAAATTGGGCGTTATCGCTGATGACTTTACCGGCGCAACCGATATCGCCGGTTTTATGGCACAAAGCGGTTGGCGAGTTGTCCAGTTACTGGATACACCTGATGAAAATATCGCCATTCCACAGGATATTGATGCTATCGTTATCAGCCTGAAAAGCCGTTCCTGCCCGATAGACGAAGCCGTGAATAACGCAGTGAAATCCTGCCGCTGGTTACGTCAGAAAACAGGTTGTCAACAAATATTCTTCAAATACTGCTCAACTTTTGACTCTACCAGCAAAGGCAATATTGGGCCGGTCACGGATGCCCTGATGGATGAACTACAAACAGACATCACGCTGATCTCCCCTGCCCTTCCCGTTAACGGGCGAACCGTTATACATGGGCATCTATTTGTCAACGGTCAACTACTTAATGAAAGTGGTATGCAGCACCATCCGGTGACACCAATGACAGATGCCAATCTACTGCGCCTAATAGAACAACAAGCTCAAGGGAAAGCAGATCTGGTGGATCTGGCATGTGTACACCAAGGCGAGCAGGCAATCCGCGTAAGGCTAAATCATTTACAACAACAAAACATACGCTACGCAATAACAGATACCCTCTCCATGAATGACCTACTGCCTATTGCCAGAGCGGCATCAGCGCTGAAATTAATCACTGGTGGCTCTGGTCTTGGTGCTGCCCTTGCCAGCACAGACACCGGTAAGCCATTGATGCCATACCAACCGGAAGGAGCAACCCCACCCGCCGAGAATAGACGCACCGTGATCCTTTCTGGCAGTTGTTCCGTCATGACCAACAAACAAGTTGCTCTATACCAGAAATTCGCTCCAACTAAAGCCCTGAATATTGATTCATGCATCAATGATCCACAATATGCCGAAAAGCTGGTTGCGTGGGTTATTCAGCAATCCGAAAACTATCTGGCACCGATGCTATACACGACTCACCTCCCAGAAACATTACAGAAAATCCAGCAACAATATGGTGCAACTACTGCCAGTGAAGCAATAGAAAACACCTTCGCCAGCGTTGTAAAAGGTCTGAGTCAGCTAGGATTCAATACCTTTATTGTCGCAGGCGGCGAGACTGCCGGTAAGATAGTACAAAGCTTGGACATCCAACAATTCAGTATCGGTGCACCCATTGCTCCCGGCGTACCTTGGGTACACGATCGACAACACAATTATTGGCTGGCATTGAAATCAGGTAACTTCGGCAATATCGATTTCTTCCTGCATGTACAGGAGATGTTTCATGAGTGAACAAGCACTAAGGTCAGAGTTAGTCGAATGGGCTCGTTCAATGTTCTACCGGGGTTATAGCAGTGGCGGTGCAGGTAACATCAGCGCCAAACTGGAAGATGGCACGATTATCATCACGCCGACCAACTCCAGTTTTGGTGACTTGCAAGCGAATCGCCTGAGTAAGCTAGATGCAGAGGGTAATTGGCTATCCGGTGACAAACCCACAAAAGAAGTTTCCATGCATTTGGCCATGTACCGCAACCGTCCCGAATGCCATGCGGTGGTCCATCTACATTCCCCTTGGTTAACTGCCCTTTCCTGCCTATCCAATCTGGATAGAAGTAACTGTCTACCTCCGATTACGCCCTACTATGTCATGCGGGTCGGAAAACTGCCTCTGGTCAAATATCTGCCACCAGGAGATGAAAGAATCGGTGAAGAAATTGCGAAGCTGGCCGCAAAACACAACGCAATCCTCCTCTCGAACCACGGACCTGTTGTCGGCGGCAAAACTTTACGGCAAGCTTTTTTCAACGCAGAAGAATTGGAAGATACCGCACGGCTCTATTTAACCTTATTGCCACACGGCTTCACGACATTAAATGAAGAGCAAGTACAAGAACTTGAAACTCGTTACCCAAAAACTGAGTGAACAAACAAGGAATTCGTTATGGCTAAATTCGCGGCAAACTTGAGCATGATGTTCAATGATGTACCTTTCACAGAACGTTTTGCCCGTGCAGCCAAAGCTGGATTTAAAGGCGTTGAATATCTGTTTCCTTATGAAGTCGCAGCGGAAGAGCTTGCTGCCCTATTAAAACAGCATCAATTAACTCAAGCTCTATTCAACATGCCCGCCGGAGACTGGGCGGCGGGAGAAAGAGGAATAGCCTCTATGCCTGGCCGTGAAAAAGAATTTGCCGCCGGTGTGCAAACCGCGCTGAAATATGCACTGGCGCTGAACTGCAAGCAAGTTCATGCGATGGCGGGAAAGCTGCATGAACACTTCACACCAGAACAACAATGTGAGTGTTATATCAGAAACATTCGATATGCCGCTGATGTGATGGTAGAACATAACATCAACGTATTAATTGAACCAATTAATACGCGTGATATGCCGGGTTACTTTCTGACAACTCAGCATCAAGCTGAAACATTACTCAAAGAAATTGACCGTCAAAATGTTTTTATCCAACTAGATCTTTATCATTGCCAGATTATGGAAGGGGATTTGCTACGCACCATTGAACGTCTATGGGACAAATTCAGTCACATCCAGATTGCCTCGGTGCCCGAACGCCACGAACCCGATAGCGGCGAAGTGAACTATCCGTGGCTATTTAACAAACTGGATGAAATGGGCTATCAAGGGTGGTTGGGCTGTGAATATCACCCTGCGGGTTACACCGAAGAGGGTCTGGATTGGTTGACCAAAGCACAGAAATAATCAGGAGAAGATATGCTTCCATCAGAGCGTAGGGACTTTATTTATCGCTATGTACACGAATATCGGACAATTTCTATCAGTACACTGGTTAAACTGATGAATGTCTCACATATGACAGTACGGCGGGATATCCACACTCTGGAGGAAGAAGGAAAAGTCGTTAGTGTCAGTGGCGGTGTGCAACTTAGTGATGTTTTACGTCAGGAATTGCCTTGGAATGAAAAAGCCCAGCTTAATCATCGCCATAAGCGGGAAATTGGTCAATATGCAGTCTCTATGGTTGAAGATGGACAAGTGGTCTATCTTGATGCTGGCACCACCACGTTTGAAATTGCCAGAGTCTTGGCTGAGCGTTTTAACCTCACTATCATCACGAACGATTTTTCCATTACCCAATATCTGATGAACAAACCCCAATTAAATCTGTTCCATACCGGGGGGCAGGTAGATAAGAGAAATCATTCCTGTGTTGGCCCTATCGCCGCCATGCTGCTTCGCAATCTAAATGTGGATATTGCCTTTATTAGCACCAGTTCATGGGATCTAGAGCATGGTGTCTCCACGCCACATGAAGAAAAAGTATTAGTCAAACAGGCAGTATTGGAAATCGCCCGCCGTCGTGTTTTGGTATCTGATAGCAGTAAATATGGCAAATACGGCATGTTTCGGGTCTGCCCGCTTGCAAGTTTGGATGATATTGTCTGTGACAGCCAGCTTCCGCCGAAAGTGCAGCAACAATTACGAGAACACAATCTGGTATTACATACTGTCAGCGTATAAGGATAAAAACCCTATACCCTATGGATTTCAAGATGGATCGCGACGGCAAGGGAGTGAATCCCCGGGAGCATAGATAACGATATGACCGGAGTGAGTGCAGCCAACAAAGAGGCAATTTGAAAGATGACGGGTATATATAACCAAAGCTATTAAACAAGGAGAGTCGCAATGAAAGTCATAATCACTGGTGGAGCAGGTTTTCTAGGCCAGCAACTCGCCAGCACCTTGCTAAACAACCATCAAACATTAAATTTCGATCAACTTATATTGACCGATATTCAATGCCCTGTCTCACCGGTTAATGATCCCCGCGTCCAGTGTCTGGCATTGGATTTAACTCAATCAAGGGCTGCGGAAAAGCTGATCGATGAAAACAGCACGGTATTATTCCATCTCGCCGCCATTGTCAGTAGTCACGCTGAAAGCGATTTTAATCTTGGCTTGCAAGTTAACTTTGATGTTACTCGCAACTTATTAAACGTTGCCCGGGCTAAAAATCCAAAATTGAAATTTATTTTCACCAGCTCCTTGGCCGTATTTGGTGGAGAATTACCCGCAACCATTACAGATCAATGTGCGGTTAATCCTCAATCATCCTATGGCGCACAGAAAGCCATGTGTGAATTGATGATTAACGATTACTCCCGCAAAGGATATGTCGATGGCCGAGTTCTTCGTCTACCGACAATCAGTATCCGCCCTGGGAAGCCAAACAAAGCAGCATCTTCTTTTGCCAGTGCTATCATCCGTGAACCTCTACACGGAGAAAGCAGCATCTGCCCAGTTTCTCGCGATCTGACTTTATGGCTCTCCAGCCCTGAAACCGTGATCCACAACTTTATACATGCGGTTCAAATTCCGGCGGAAAAATTTGGTCTTTCCCGCACAGTCAATTTACCGGGTATTAGTGTCACGGTTCAGGAGATGATTGATGCACTGGCAGAGGTTGCCGGGCAGAAAACGGTGGAACTCATCCGCTTCGAACCAGACGAAAACATTAACCGTATTGTTGCCAGTTGGCCGGGTCATTTCGATATCAGCCGTGGCTTATCACTGGGTTTTCATGCTGATAATACTTTCAGTGATACAATCCGTGCCTTTATTACCAATAACCTGTCCCAAACTGGAGGCTAATTATGGAACACTACATTCCGGTCGTTGGTCTGGGTGTAGCCGTATTTACGTTGATCTTTCTGGTGCTACGTACCCGTGTTCATGCTTTATTAGCCATGCTCATCGCAGCAGCGATCGCCGGGCTCTCTGGTGGCTTAACCGCAGCAAATACCATTGATGTTATGACTAAAGGTTTTGGCTCCACACTGGGCAGTATCGGAATTGTTATCGGTCTGGGGGTCATGATGGGACGGGTGCTGGAAGTTTCCGGCGCCGCGGAACAGATAGCCTACAGCTTTATCAAATGGTTAGGTAAAAAACGCGAAGAGTGGGCATTAGCGATCACCGGTTATATCGTCAGTATCCCAATTTTCGTCGACTCTGCCTTTGTTATCCTCTACCCACTGGCAAAAGCACTCGCAAAAAAGGGAAAACGTCATCTTCTAACGCTTGGCGTGGCATTGGCCGGCGGATTGGTTGTTACCCACCACACTGTTCCGCCAACACCGGGGCCACTGGGGGTTGCTGGTATTTTCGGTGTCGACATTGGTGCCATGATGTTAACCGGTATGGTTCTGGCGGTGCCTTGCGTTATTGGCATTGTATTTTATGCCAAATGGTTAGCAGTAAAATATCCTGAATTTCAACCCATTGATGAAGCAGAAGAAGCGCAAGATCTACAAACAATCCACCAACGCTACATGGAAGAGAAAGCGAACAAACCGCTACCGAGCCTATTTCTTTCCCTGCTGCCGATTATTGTCCCTATCGTTTTGATCTTCATTAAAGCCATTAATAGCCTATTATTAAACACTGAAACTTTGACTGGACAAGAAAACAACTTCTATTTTCAGACATTTGATTTCCTTGGTGCACCCGTTATTGCTTTAGCCATCAGTGTATTATTGGCGGTTTATACCTTGATGCCAAAAGCCAATAAACATGAAGTCATTGACCGTCTGGAAGAAGGTTTACAGGCTGCCGGTATTATTTTATTGGTGACAGGCGCAGGCGGTGCGTTAGGAGCAGTATTGCGCGAAAGTGGTACCGGCACCATTCTGGCGCAATATATAGCCACTCTCCCACTAACACCGGTGCTGATTCCATTTATCATCGCAACACTGGTTCGCTTAATTCAAGGTTCCGGCACGGTGGCAATGATTACTGCTGCTTCTATTTCTGCGCCAATTATTAGTCAAATTCCGGGGATCAACATGCTGGTTGCCGCACAAGCAGCAACGATGGGCTCATTATTCTTTGGTTATTTTAATGACAGCCTATTCTGGGTCGTTAACCGCATGATGGGAATCAAAGATGCCAAACAACAGATGTTCGTTTGGTCAATACCCACCACTATTGCATGGGCGATTGGCTTGTGTGGTGTCATCATCTTGGATCTGGTGTTATAGACGCCTACTCACCAATAAAGCGATATTAATTCGGCCTCTCTTGTATGGGGGGCCTGAATCAGATTATTGATAATCCTACGACGCTTACAGAGTTTTATTTCTTAATCATAGAAAGCCACAACTGCAATATAGGGCCTAGGTATATACGCAACACTATCATTGTCCTTAAAAACCGCTGTTTCCGATAAGCTGCCGTAAGGTAGCCACACCAGCATTTTCTTGGATCGGGTTATTCTCAATCAATTCTTTTATTTCTTTATTCAAATCTAATCCAGGATAGGCAACATCAAACACCTCAGTTGCTGAATGGTATCCACCACCAACTAAAAATGCAAAGGTTGCTATTGCTAATTTCTTCCTTTCCACCATAGTCATATCAGGGAATAAAATATCAGCCGCAACTAAAACACAAGATGTACTACCAGATACGGATCCTATTAATGGAGAATCACAATCAAAGGTTCTGTTAACAAACACTGACTCTACAACCCTTTTATCCTCAGCATCCAATTCATGTGTAAATGTTCTAAATAATGGTCTACGTTTTGTAAGTTCAGGAATGGTTAAAAATGATTTTTGCTCTTCCGTAAGACTATCAAAGGTTGGAGTATCTAAAATACCTATATCTGAACGATGTTGGCTGCTCTTAATATTGCTCCTTCCTCTAACTTTAAAAAGATTAGTTGGTCTGTTTTTCTCTATTATATCATTTACTTCTCTCCCTTTTCCATCAAAGATAAAATCATAATTTCCAATATCTTTTGAGGAAAAATCAATAATAAAAGCTCCCAAAGACTTTATTAATAGCATTTTTTTAACAAATAATTGAGGAGTATCCGATTTTACTTGCAATACATTTAAGATTTCATTTTTACCTAGAGTAAATCGGCCAAATTGGCCCTCTGGACTCGTATCTTTTTCAATAAAATCGTACAGTTTTTTTTGGAAATTATTTTTTTCATCGATCTTAGATATTATATTGAATAATTTTTTTGATAATTTATCTATTACACCTGAAAAAAAAGATGGATTTTGTAAAACAAATGATGCAGCGAAAGACTCAAACAATGACTTATTTTTATTATTAAAATTAGTATCATGTTTAATATCCGAATGGTATTCAAATGTATGCATTCTCTTCTTTTTTTCACCAAAATAATCAACAGTGGTCAATATATCATTTCTGTTTTTTATTCTGGCACGATTCATGTCTTCATAGTGGTTAATGCTGTCATCCCATTGACTATAATTACTTCTTTCAAATTTCTTCTTTGTTGTTGGTTCACTATTCTTTTTTTTCGAGTCATACATATAATCACCTCTACCTTTTCAAAGATAAAATTCTTATAACCACGAGGGTTCGAACTCATAGCAACCATATCGTTTACAATAATATTTACTGGCAATCCTCAGATGCTTCCATAAATCACCTCATTTTATTTTATCTTTACAAATCTATCTATAAATAGTTTCATGACACAAAGACACTCCTTGCCTAAGGAGTATTAAATCTTCTACGATAAAGTGACTCACAGAATCCTTAGGCATAAATATACCCGTCATCTTTCAAGTTGCCTCTTTGTTGGCTGCACTCACCCCGCTCACATCGTTATCTATGCTCCCGGGGATTCGTTCCATTGCCGTCACGATCTATCTTGAAATCCATTGGGTATATCCAAGACTTTGATTTACCTAATATTATTCTGACAATCCTAATATAATATTTAGATAACACAATTCATTTTGGTTTACTCAATTTTTTATCATAATTAGAAAGTTTAGATTTTAATGTTTCAATATTTTCATAAAAGTTATTAACATCGTATTCGGTTAAATAAATATCCACCCCTCTATCTCTCTTTATTCTATCCAACTCAACATTAGATACATCTTTATGTATATCAAGCGTCTCTGAAATCAACGCTCTCTTTTCATCATCAGATAATAGATTAAACTCACGGCTTAACAACTTTTTTAATTTATTAAGACTAACGGCATCTTTTCCTCTGGAATTTAACCAATCTGCTATTTTCAGCGGAGGTAATGCCCCTTGTCCTAAATCTGATTGATAGATATATCCCACTGTTTCCTGATCATTGGATGGAATATCAATTAAAAACATATGCCCAAGTCGACGATCATTAACCAATGCAACATAATTTTTTGCACTACTAAGCTGATCAACGCTTTCAGCAAATTCATTACCATCTATTTTCCCTGTCTGGGCCATTTCTACTGGATCAACTGCATGTTCTCCCTCAGTCATTAATTTAAATATATTTTGGGCAGATAAACCGCAAACTGGCTCAGTAGGATCATAAGGATTTACCCCAACCATTTCTTGGTACATTTCAAGACCACCTAATTCAGAAACACTTTCATCAATCTTTTCAAATATATTCGCCAAATCCCGATTAATGATTTTATCCTGCCAATTATCATTCCACAGTAATTTATTCCCTTTCGGATCATTATGTAGTGCGATAATATCATCTATCAATTTTATGGTATTTATACTATTTTTTTTAAATTTTGAGGTATCCTTTGATCTCGATAAGCCAGAAGAAAGACCTATTTCCAGATGATTATCAGTTTCTATATTTTTACAGGGTATATCTTTTACGGCACGAACTTCAGATTCTTTTGCAAGATTGCTGATTGGCATAATATCATCACCCAAGAGTTATAAGTAAGTAATATATAGATTAAAACACTACTAATAACAAGATGTTTTTATATAAAGCAATCAATAAAAATATTGTTATCTTCTATTACTTGCCATCTTATTATGGGTAATTAATTAAGTAATTACTTTTCAATGCTAATTAATTTATTAAAATCTACTTTATCAACAATAATACCTATGCCATTTATCTTAACAACTGCTTTACGACTGTTTACCCATGTTGAAAGAATCTCTTTTATTTTAGAGTAATAGGTTGAAAAAGTAATACCTGAAGCCTCAAGAATAATTTTTTCATTTTCATTATTGCCTGTGGCTGGTACAAGCGGTTCAATTGTTAGATTCACTTTAGTCAGTGCCAAACGTATATCTTCCGTACCACCTAAATCAACACATAATTTTTCTAATAATTCCTGACATATTTGTGAGCTAGTCAGATACAGTTTTTGATCCACAGAATGGGAAATATCCATAACTGGCTCTACTATATTTGTAATATCTTGAAGTTTCACCGGTGCGGTAATGGAATATAATAAAGAAAGTCGAGGTCGATTGCCAAGAGCCTGCCAAAAATTACCTAAACTATTTAAATTTTCCTGTGGTGGAATAACTTTGGTGTAGGCACCAGGAATTTTGGGTAATTGACGATGATTAATCAACGCGTTCAAAATAGAGGTCATTATTTTTGCCGCCTGATTATCAGGCTGACTATCCGGGCTACTACCATCAACTGAGGGTTTATTCGAATGCCAGTAAGTAATTAAATAATTATAATTAATATTGACCCATCCCGGTAACAATAAATTAGTCACAGGATTATAACGCTTTGGTTCAGCAGAGCGTAATTGCAAATCTTCATGTACATCATAAAGAAATACACTTATTGTCGGTTTAGATGGAATTGAATCTATATCTGGCAAATCAAAACGAATATCAATATTATTTAAATATCGAGATAGAATATCTTTTAATGCATTATTAACTTCGACAATAGCATTGTTAGGTTCAATGATATCTTTCATATCGACTCCAAATTTAATAAATATTTAAAAAATCAGTCTGCCACTCTTATTTAATTCGAGAATAACTGCCCGCTCTATATGTTGATGCTCAATTTTTTCACTATTATTGTCTGTGGCTAATATTGATGCCAATAAGGCAATATTTCTGATATTAGCCCCAGTCAAATCAGCTCGTTTAGCCAAATGTGCAAAATCAATTTCGCCGGATAATTTCAGTTGTTCAGGCCAAATAGTTTGCCACATTTTTTTACGTAATACTTCGTCAGGATAAGTAAAATGGGTAATAAAAGTAAAACGACGATTAAAAGCGCTATCCAAATGGCTACGGTTATTAGTCGCTAAAATCACCAATCCCGGATAATCCTCCAGCCGTTGTAACAGATAAGAAACTTCAATATTGGCATGTCTATCTTGAGCATCTTTGGTTTCACTGCGTTTGCCAAACAGTGCATCGGCTTCATCAAAAAACAGTACCCCGGAATCCGATTCAGCTAAATCGAAAATACGGGCGATATTTTTTTCCGTTTCACCAATATATTTATTCACCACGGTAGAAAGATCAACTTTAATCAAATCAACACCAAGATGCCCGGCAATCACTTCTGCGGCCATCGTTTTACCCGTTCCCGATTCACCGTGAAACAGTGCACTAATACCCGTGCCATAACCTACTTTTTCCTGAAAGCCAGCACCCAAAATCTGGTCACGGTAATTAATCGTTGCAATAATCTCTTTCAATTGTTGAGCTAATTCATCAGAAACCACTAAATCATTAAAATTACGTTTTGGCGTTATTCGTCGAGCCAGTTTACCTAAATTCTGTTGAGCGCGGAAACTTAATGCTTTACGTAAATCTATCTCTTCTAATTGATCATCTGGTTGTCGTAATATTTGATATTGATAAGCTTCTTTAAGAATTAACGGTAAAGTTTCCGCGGTAAATGAGAAACGCTGACACAATTGTGCAAGATTAACTTTCTGAGCGGCATTATCCGGTAAACATTCTTTCAACATAGATTCTTTATCCACCCGTGTAGCTACCGGCATCTCAATTTGCACCATTGATAAATGTTTAATCCAGACTAATGCGTCTCCCGGCTCTACTAAACAAACCACCGGTAATTTGGGTTGATGCAGCAAAATGGATAATAGGTTATTCAATGTTTTCTTTTCATCTGCAAGTAAAGAAAAATGACGAATTAATAAACAAGCATTATGTAACCGTGCTTCTCTCACTGCATCTGCCAGCAAACTAGCTATTACAGTTAAATTCTCTTCCTCTGGCAATCGAGCTAAATCCAAAATTAGAGTACTGATGCTATGAAACGCCATAATATTGCTGACCGCTAATTCTCTGGCGCTGCCCTGTTTTCCTCTCAGTATCACCAACGGGCGAATTTCATCAGTTTCATTCAATAATATCTTTTCAAGTGAATGATAAAGAGTTGATGGATACCAAACGTTCGAAGTAGGAGAATGCCAATAAGCACAATTTATTAGGGGCGGAAAAATTACCTGTTGTCCTGATAAAAAATGCCAAACGGCGCTGTGGGTTAAAAATTGCGTTTGTAACCAGATAGCTTCTTCGTGGTTATTGAGCCGTAATAGTTGGTTCCTTATTAATGGTGAGGATGGTAAAAAGCAGTTTTGCAATAATTGCCAATCACTGTGGCGTTGACTAAATAATTCAATTGCTAAAGCAAAGCCAGGCCACTGTTTTTTACTATTACCGTGCAGAGCAGCAAATAATGCATGATAACGGCTGTCAAAATGTGGCAATAAACCGAGTAATAAGACATCACGCTCAAACTCCGTGAGTTCAAAACGTTCAACCAATAAAGACAGCGCATCAGAAGCAAAATGTTCTTCGGTTTTCGGATGATCAACAATATTACCCTCCTCAAATAGCCAATGAGGAAAGCCTTGCGGTTGTATCAAATATTCCTCTACCTTATTCTCAGTAAGTAAAAAACTCTCCGGTAATGAATCGTACCTTTCCCTCTTTTGATAATAATAGCGCTGTAATAGCAGATCGATACGCTCCAGATGGGGATAAATCCAATGTAATTCCGTCACCACGTAGTGGCTATTTTTAAGTAAAGAGTTCATATAGACCTTTTAAATATTTTGCCAGTCAACCTGTAAAGGACAATTTAACCAAGGGAGTTTGACGATATTTAACGGCCACGGCCAGTCAGCTAATAACAGATCAAATGGCTGATGTTGTAGCGTAATTTTGATTTCCTGTTTATCTATCAGTAATTCACCCGGTCGTTGTAAAAACAGT
This sequence comes from Photorhabdus sp. RW14-46, assembly GCF_963887965.1. Lineage (NCBI taxonomy): Bacteria > Pseudomonadati > Pseudomonadota > Gammaproteobacteria > Enterobacterales > Morganellaceae > Photorhabdus > Photorhabdus sp. RW14-46. The sequence continues at coordinate 69,007 of NZ_CAWPHH010000004.1, forward strand.
TGGCGAACATCATTACGGCTCAGTTTTTTCCAGCCCGGAAGTTGAGCGATAATCACATCCAACCATTGTGCTATTATTAACTGTTTTTCTGGTTCAACAAGAATTGATTGCGTCTCTTCATCAATCATTAGCCCACATAAAACTTTATTTAGGGTTTTTCTCTCTACCAGACCCTCTTCATCTCCCCAAATAAGATAATCAAGGAAATCAACCGCCCTAAATTGAGCTTGCTGATGAATAAACTTCTTCTCCTCAAGTAGATCTAGTTGATTAAATAAAGCGGGTAACATCGGCCATAGAATTAATATTCCAGCATTACTTATCTGATATTGATTACAATTATTATCTTTGACGTGAAAATTATTTGATATTGATAATATTGTCTGATCTTGAGGGATTAATGCTTGATTGGCATTATTTGACATAAAACGTTGCGACAGTTTGTTATACTCCTCAGCAGAGAGATGTTTTTTACAGAGTTGTGAAACAGAGCCTAATTGCCATAGTGGGGCTAACCAAGTTGTCCCTGTTTGGTTATATAACGCTGGATGTTGCAATAACTGGATGATATTTTTTACTTTTATTTCTCCTTTTTGAATCGCTGTAGTGATCAATGAAAGAGTTATTGATGAAAGTTGATGCTGACTTAATGGTGGTAAATTTTCCCGATGTTTTGTAGATAATTTCAGTAATAGCTCAGTAATCATTGAATTAACTGGATCTGTTTGCTGTAAAGATTGTTCTCTAAAAGTCTGAGTTTCACAGCCAAAACGATTGGCTAAACTTTTATATTCCTGAACAGAGAGGTGTTTTTTACACAGTTTTGGAATCCATTCTATTTGCCAAATTGGCTTCAACCATGCATTTAATGAGGTACTTTCAGCGATTATATTTTGGCGAAATAAGGTAATAATAGGCACAATATCAAGCATACTGCTATCAAATTCAGCCATGATATATGATATCACTTTTATATCTGGTTTAGGTATTTCCTGCATATTATGCCGCTGTATATATCCCAATGCATTCAAGACCAATTGCCAAGAGGTAACTACCTTTCCTTGATGCTGAGATCTATCTATATTCTCCGATAATTTGTGATTAATTTCGCTTAATAAAGTTGGCTGGCTGATAGCTAAAAGCCGTTGTAAACCGTGCTCAGATAAGCAGCTTTTTGCTAATAATAATGTTAAATTTTTCTCTATTCTCATTAATTGATTAATTAAAGACTCAGCATTAACATTAATATTCCTATTACTCTCCATTGCTTTTTCATGATTTAATTTAATATCTTTTTGATATAAATACTGGATAAATTCCTCGATATTAGATAAATAATCACTCTGTAATAAAGAAAACTTACCGGCACTTTTGGATATTATTGAATTTTCTGTAATGGTTTTTTCCTTATTATTTTTACAATATTGATCTAATGATTTATTTAATTCAGAATTAAGACGAATAGGGAATAATGAATTAAAATCAGGTGAGTTAATTTCACCAAGATTCAGCGTTAATTTATCCAAATAGATATCCTGACTAACAACATGTTTATTAAAATATAAATTAAATAATTTACGTACACCGATTTGATTGAGCAGAGAACCATGTAATAATTTTTTAGCTCCTTGTTGATTATTAGCTTCAATAGTAATAGTAATTCGATTTAACAAATTTTTCTCCGAAATCATAAATAGTACTCTCTTTGAGATTAATTGATAATTTAAACTCTCAATTTCTTCATAGATATTAAAGTTTAATAATGAAAGCCAATATATAATACGGCACAGTAACATTATTGCTATGATTATGCCCACCGCTGGTCAGATTTATAGGGTGAGAGTGTGGATTTCCCTTACCGCTTGGAAATGTGTATGCCCTATAATTAGGTGGCTCAGGACCTCGTCTACCACCGTCAACCCAGTCACGATCAGTATTATCTTCTGTATAGCCATTATGGCACTTACCTTGCCTGTTTAGAGTTTCACCTTGCTCATGTTGGTGAGGACCATTTTCATCAGCAGTTAATCCATGTCCGTCAGTACTTCCTGATATACGAACGGTCTGGCTTTCTGATATGAACGTGAATTTTTTATTGTCTTTAGCGCCCGAAAATGAATCTGAAGACTTACCACCAATATTCTGTGTTGTACCTCCCATGATAAATCTATCAATAAGATTGGGCCTATTATCTTTACCATCACACAATGCCCATCCCTCAGGAACACTGCTACCAGAAAACATCACAATCATTCCTCTAGGAAGGACTTTGTTAGGATCAATGCTGACACCTTTATCATCGACCTTAATACCATTACCCGCTTTAACTTTTACACCATTTTTACTCAGGCTCAAACCACTTACACCACTCCAAGCATTGTTTGTATTTCCTCCCTCTAATTTCAAATAAAGACCGGTATTATCAGTTACCACAATACCACCCCCATCCCAACATTTAACAGCTATACCATCTGGCTCGACAGAAATACTGCCATTATTCTTGGCCTTAACTTCTACTCCATTTCCACTAACAGAAATACCATTACCCGCTTTAACTGAAACACCACTACCATCAACAGTAATACCATTAGCGGCCTTGACAGCTATATTATCTGTATTTACAACAATACCATTACCTTGACCAACAGATATTCCATTGTCTTGATTAATCAAACCACTACCAAGGTCTACAGATAAAATATCATTTTTTAACATTAATGGAGAAAAGCCTTTATCGGCAAGATCGGGGATAGTACCTATCTTTAAATTAAGCGTACCATTATCATCCAACTTCAATCCTGTTCCTGGTCCATTTTGTTGCGGTGCTTTCCCTACTGCTTTACGGCCAATATCAGCCATATTAATCAAGCGTTCATAATCAGTTTGCAATGGAATACTACCTGCTTTAAAGCGTTTTTTTAAATCATCCGCCGAAGGAGATTCTGTTTTATTATTGGTATTTTCTGGATTAATCTCTGAATTAGATAGATTATTTTTCTTTTCCATTTTTATCACCTTATATATATTAGTCTATGCTATTGCTAATATCCTAAAATTACGACTGTATAATGACATAATCATTAAAGACAATGAATTTAATAGTGCAATAAGTATCTCCTATTGCAATACAATATTAATCCCCTTTATTACGATTAATATCTTCCTGAATTTTCGGTATATACAGCAACTGGTTACTCTCAATAAATCCAGAATGCCATTCTGTTTCAGATTCACCAATAACCTCAGTTCTTTGTTCTTCAGTAGCAATTCTCATATTCCCTGTTCCCGTTAATGGGGAAGGTATACGACCTAACGTTAACATTTCCAAAATATGGTATGCTTCATCCCCTAAAGCAGAACCGTTATTTTGCCAATGTTTATAGGTGCTGGCAAAATTCCTGAAATGCTCTAAGGGTAACCAATGGATAATCATGGAAACATGTGCCGGAAATTCAGTTAAAATCTCAGTTTTTACCCATGATTCCAATTTATGAGGATCAACTTTGCTATTTTCAATTAACTGACGATTAATGACTACGCTGACGACAAATGAGAAACGATCAGTATGCGCGTATTCTGCCCCAGAGAAATACCAGCGATAACGCCATGCATTTTCCTTTTGTGGAAAAGCAGCCTCATTGTCTTTATCTCGTTTAATTAATATTTTACCCTCAATACGATCGAATTTCTTTACCACAGCTTTAAGCATATAGTCAGATGGAGAATTCATGCTAGCTACTATTTTTTTGGTTGGTTCATAAGGGGTAATTTTATATTTTAGCGTGATTTCATCACCTTCTTTAATCATGGCTGGAAAAGGGCTTTGGGGACTGGAAGTGATCCAGCATTCATCTTTGACATCGATTTGATCTGTCTCATCGGCATAAACCAATTGATAATCCATATCTTCCAACCACACCGGGCTATTTTGCCAGCATAGTTTTTTATCGATAAACGCTTGTTGTACTCTGTCCAAATTGTATTCCAGAGCAACACTGTTACGGGTATCAAGATAAAATGATTTTTCTGTAATTTCCGTGATCACTTGGCCCCGTAATGTGAATCCGCCCTCACCTTTAACAATTAAGTCAATTATCTGACCATGCAATAACTGCCCTGCCGTACTTTGCTGAGTAATAATTAAGTGATGGCTTTTAGAATCAGGATGATCTTTAATTTCCAGATTATCAGGTGTTTGTTCACTATTGAATACCGGATCAGGTTTCACGGGTAACAATTGACGATGCTCAATTAAATAGAAAGGTAGATCAGCCAAATCAGGCGGTTCATTAAAACATTTTCTTCCCAAGCCTAACCGAGCGGCAATTCGTTTTTGCAACGCCGATACTTTATCAATACAAATATTATTACGATGATAGGCCAGCTCTGGTTGTTGAGCCAAATAACCGCGCTGAGTGGATAGAAAATCCTGTGGATTGAGAATAAGTGGTCTGGCCGCTCGATGAGCACCAAAATAACTTAACAGATATTCAAGGATAGCTAGCTCTTTTGCATAGTTTCGCTCATGGATGCCACCATCGTTCTCAATTTGCCCATCATCATTCAGTTTCTTAATTAAGTCAGGCATTATCGCCTGATGAACGTTCTGACTAACGGAATTAACTTTAAAAGGCCATTGTGCACCGTATACCGTATTTCCCCGTTGTGTAAACGCCAATAGTTTTGGCAATAAGGCAAGTTCTGCACAGCCATTAGCTAGCAGTTGTTCAAAAGGCAACATAAATTGGTGTAACTGTAGTTGTTGTAAGCTATGTTTATTAGTCTGCAATCCATAGCAAGCGGGTAATTTATTGCTTACCGGGTAATAATCCCGCACTTTACGATGCTTACCCCAGTTCAATAATTCCGGTTGTGTATTAATCAACGGTTCTGTAATAAGCTTTTTCTTGATCTCTTCGCTAGAAACCGTAACTTTCACGCCACCTTTGGCAATAATATTCAATGGACTGTTTGGTGAGGTAATCAATTTTAAGGGATCACTGCCCCATAATCTGGGATAATATCCTTTTGCAATTTCCCAAGACCAATTATCTTGCGGTAGCAGAGAAATAATTTCCTTATTATCTTTATCTAATTCCAGCCGAGTAATACCTTGAACTCCCTTGATAGCCAATAATTGGTTAACCAAATGGCTTAAACTTAACACTATGGCACCGTTGTAATCTTTGGTCGGCGGTAATTCAGGTATCCAACCGTGATGCAAATAAGGCCCATCAAAAATTTCTTCATTACTGTAACCCATCTCTTTCATTGCTTGAGTGGTATAACGTAGCGGCTTTTCCTGCACCGTTTGTTCCGCTGTCATATAAATTTGGGCAAATACATCAGCGATATCTTTGACGTCATTATCAAGCTGAATATCAATCTTCAATGGCAAATCAACAGGTTTTAACCAGATAACCCGACTCACCCATTCCCCCAGATTACGGTTATCTTTCAGGAAAGCGTTAAGTTTCTCCTGAGCCAGCTTATTATCGGCCTGAGTTTCCCGGCTAGGCAGCAAATAAAGCCAATAATTTCCTCTTAATGTTAATTGTTCACTCTCGGAAGCCGGGTTTTGAATAAAACTGTATTCGCGTTCCTTCTTGCTATACCAGTATGTGTAGCGTTGATCTTGAGGTTCGCATATCAGCTGTGCATCATTAAATAAAAAGTAACCCTCAACCGTGTCGTCACTATGCAAATCTAGCAATGCCCGACGATAATCCGCCAGCGTAATTGGACCACAGGTCAGCATCTGTTGCGGGCCAAATTCCTGCGGGAAAATACCCTCTCTGCCGTTCTGTTCCTCTGGTTTGGGCGTAAGCAGATCTTTCAGTGGTAATGAGTGACGATAAGCTAAATCAGACGCACCATAACAACAGGCTTCCAATAAAGTGATACCGGGATCATTTTCACTCATATCACTCCAATATTGACCGGAATATTGCTCAATCACAGCCTTAGCCTGAGCAAGTAAGGTATCAAAGGCAATATCGTCTTTAACGATGGGAAACAGAGCATCCTGATTATTCATTGTTAACTCCTTGGTTTAAAGAACGCTTATCTGTCCAAACTAAAATCAACACTTCGTCATCGTTGGCTTCGATACTTGCACCCACGTCACCCGTAGTTCGGTTAGCTATGGTTATGCTTAAATCGGTGACACGTTCTACCAGAGGGGATTGTTGGATGGTGGCTAATAACTGGTAATAGTCAATGCAGTTACCGGTCGTCACGCCGATAGCAGGATTCTCCGCCCACGGCATATATATCCGGTTTAATTGCTGTTGTAGCTGATGGTGGCCATAGTCAGAATTAACGCCAGAGATGAAGGTCACTTGATAGTCCACATTAACATCAACATAAGTAGGATTGTTGATTTCAATGGTTGCCCAAGGGCTACTTAATTGACTTAACCATTCGACCATCTCAGCCAATCGCGCCGGGTTCAATTTTGGGCGTAACGCATCATCATTATCCTTGTAACGGCTGTCCGGGATAACTATCAGTTGTTGCTCTTCCGGTGCCGGAATGGTAGTCAATTTACTGCCTGAATGGTGTCTGACATCAAGTAGGCTGACAAAATGATCCTTTAGTAAGGTGACCATATTTCCCCAACTCAACACTCGGTTACGATGGGACAACCGGACAGGGATTCGTGTTAAGAAGGCTTGCTCACTCTCTTGCGGGCGACCATTCCAAGAAGCCCAAGGTTGCGTAACACTGCTGATTGCCGGAATAGTGGTTACCGGCTGTTTTATGCTGTCGGCGGTCAATCCATTAATAAAATGCTCTTGCTCAACAGTTTCTGCGTTAGCTAAGGTGGCGGTGGTGGCGTTATATAGCAGACCTTTAATAAGTGGGTAATCTTGGGGATCTGTCTTTCCAACTATCTCAGCTTTCAACCAGTACCGCCCCGTCGGCATCAAAGCGGCTTTATTTGAAGCCTCCTTTGGCAATAAGGTGCGCCAGATACCTCGCTCAAACAGGTTACCGGTTTGATCATCAACTAATTTATCCAATTTACGCCAGGTATTGTGCTTGTTGAGATAAAACCAAGATAAAGTGAGCTTCTTAATACCTTCTAATTGCCAATAAAGAGATAAAGTTTGCCCCGGCTGTACACCCGTGAAGCCTAAATAGAATGCTTCATGAGTTAATGCAGGCATTTCTGCTGTTGCCTCGCCCCGGCCAAAAGGCGTCAGAGGGTAAACAGCAAATTGCTCAGGTTTAGCTTTAGCGCTGAATTGAATCTGCAATGCACTGATTTGTGGGGTATAAGGTAAATTCTTACCGGTAGGATCTTGCCAATATTGGGTATGCATAAAATCCTGTCCGGCCAGTTCTATACGCACAGACGCAGGCCATTCATTGGGCGATGAGCTATCTGCAACAAGGTGATTCATTGCCGGTAAGGTGAATTTTAAGCTTTGGACCTGTGGTTCCTTATCTCCACCAAATAACGATTGGGTAGCACTGAGTGTCTTTCTTTCTTGAGGAGTGATTAAATAGCCCTGTACTTTGAATGCGTCATTTGCAGTAATCCTATAAACAGGGTTAAGTTCTTTACCCTTCTTAACCTCCTTATACCACTCTTTAAAACCTTCTTTGGGCAAGCCAACCCATTGGGGAGTAATCGTGAGCGTTGCGTTTTCAGTGCCATACCATTCAGGGGCAATCAGATTAAAACCGGAGCCTAGCAACGGTGATTGACCAAAGGGAAAACTGGATGCATCCGTTCGTTCAATACCACCATCAGAGGCATAGTACACACTTTGGTTACCATTAATGCTGACTTCTATGTCTATAATTTTGGGCAAAATCGGTCCCTGTTTGGTACCCAGTTTTAATACCGGTACATCAAACGTCATATTATCCAAGGCATCAGGAGGAGTTATCGACGCATCACTGGCAGACAATCCAAGTTCAAGCGTTGTTTTGTTGACAAGTTTTACCGCCAAGGAAAGCCAGCGATTTTCTGTGCTGATATTAGCCGTGATATGCTCAGATTCACCATCCCACTTGCTGGCTAATGTGACTTTAATCGTGCGCTCTCCTGCTAACATCGCAAATAAAGGCGAAGTAATTAAGTAACCGGACAGAACTGAAACATCATTAGGTGTTGGGCTAAAAAGCCGAATACCGTTCTCAGGTAATTTAATGCTATCTGCAAGATTCAGTGACATTGCCGATTTCCAACCATCGCCCTCTTTTCGATACCAATATAGGTCAGTCAATTCTCCTTGATTCACCAATACATTCGACTCGGACACATACTGTAATGGATTGCCAGCGCTATCATGTCCGGCATCAAAGTAAGTTCCTTGAGGGACAAGATATTCTGCGTTACCTCCATTCAAGGTAATACCTATCGCCACCCGATCCGCTCGGGCACTTCTCGGCGTTAAACCCAATAATTCCCGATAATAAAGATCGCGATGACGCGCCGGAAAGGTATTGAATAATATTTTTGTCGTTTCTAAAAGTTTTAAAAAAGCCAATAAAAAAGCTTGATGAGCGGGTAAAAGACCATTGGCTTTATTCACATTTTGGTAAATATCCGCTAATTGCTGAGGATGATTTTCCTGAATAAAGTAGAAGCTATGCCAGAATTTTTCTTTCCCCTGTTCAAAAGGGATTTTTTCCGTATATTCCTGAATCCAGTTTAATATATCCCGCGTACTTCTTTCATCAAGTTTAAAAGTCGTATCCGATACCATAGCGGTAAGTTTATTTTCTAATTCGGTCTGTTCCATATTTATACCACCTGTTATTTGAATATAACTTTAATATGTTTTCAGGAGATCATTACTATTTAAAAATAAATTTATACCCTATGGATTTCAAGATGCATCGCGGCGGCAAGGGAGCGAATCCCCGGGAGCATAGATAACTATGTGACCGGGGTGAGTGAGTGCAGCCAACAAAGAAGCAACTTGAAAGATGACGGGTATAGAAGTTATTTATCCGGCACTGACAGCGTATTGGCTGGCAATAAATCGGCCTTTTCCCATACTGGGTGCGGTTATATCGGGGCCACTCGATGGATTATTTGCTGGCTGTGATGGGGTAAAACGGGCAATGAATTGCTGTCCAACCACAATCACCGTGGCAGGGCTACGACAAAAATTTACCTGCTGGCCGACATCCAATTGAGCAATGGTGACCATACCCATGCCGGGTATTGGATGGCTAGGAGTAATATATTGTGCTTGAAGCTGTATCTTTTTTTCATCCCCCACCATTACGATTTTTTTGCCTTGGATCTTAACGTGACCACTGCCCCGGACGATTGCCGGCCCCAGAATAGTGACCTGCCGGTTACCGAACAAGGGTTCGAATAGCAAAGTGTCGCCATCAACCACCAGTTGTTTACTCATAAGATCACTTCTCCTTCACCAAGCTTAATAATACCTTCAACTTGCTGGCTAATTTCGCTACCTCTCAGGGCATAGCTCACCTGAATATGCAGGCTATTAGGCAAATTTATTTTTTGATTCACCTGAATTTCAGTCATTTCCACTCGGGGTTCATAACGTAATATTCGCTCTTCAATACGCGTTTGAATACGCGCCATTAATTCATCAGTGATATTTTCAAACAGATAATCATGCAAACCACAGCCATAATCTTCACGCATAATCCGCTCACCGGGTTCGGTGAGAAAAAGTACTTTCATACTCTGGCGGACATGTTCTGCCCCTTCTGCCATGATGACTCCCGTCTGAGAAGAAAATTGTGGCGGAAATGCCCAGCCCCGACCATAAATATCGGCTAATATTTTGTCTGCCATCTTATTTAACCTATTATTGTGTTAAATTAATTTTCGCCCCTTTAATATCAACCCCAGATTTTCCAGCGGCTGATAGGGATTTTTCGGCTTGAATATTAATTTCCTGCGCCTGAGTGATGAGATTTTTAGCGGAATTAATGGTGATATCTTTATCCTGTTGCAAAGATAAGGTATTTTTTCCACTATTAAATGCGAGCGTATTGTCTTTATTATCGAAGATTAATGCCTGCTGATTCTCTCCCTGTTTAATCACTAACGTTTTCATTTGATTTTTTTCACTGGGTTCTAACGGTGATCTATTTTTAGGATTATGCATGGCACCTAATATCACCGGAAAACGAGGATCACATTCAAAGAAACCGATTATTACTTCATCCCCCGGCTCTGGATAGAAGCAGAATCCACTCTCATGACTAGCATAAGGTTTGCCTAAACGGGCAAAAAAGGTGCCGTTGGTTAAGCTTAAGGCCGGTATGTTGACCGGAATACGGCCTAACGATTGGCTATCCTGTTGATATTTTTCTACGATCCCGATATGCAACTCTTTAACCTGAGGTATAACCTGTTCTATATCTGATTGCATGCCTAACGTTAACCGGGTACGCCAACCTTGCCGCGGGTTAATGATCTGGCTGACACCAGTGATAATCGCCTGACCATCCATTCCCGCCCCAAAGCCAGTTAACGCCAAAACATCACCCGGCTGATAGCAATCATGGCCTGCAACCTCAAAGCTGCCGGATATATTATGGTTTCGCCGGTTGCCCATGATGCCCTGAGTAAACTGCTTGGTTTGTTCATTATCCAATGGGGAGCTGAAAATCCATTGCCACTCTTGATCGGTCAGCGGTTTCAGCGCGTCGGTAGCAAGTTGACCATGCCCAAACCCACTATTTTTTACCTGAATCGCCTGAGACAACTTTTGTTGGTTAATATCCCAAGACTGTACACTCACCGTTTTGGGGCTGCGCTGATTATCCCATTGCAAATTCGCTTCAAACAGCACAATGTCCCGCAGGTCGCCGCGCTGACGAATGGTGTGGACAGTTGACCGATTAAGTGATTCCGGCGTGACCAACGTAACGGCATCATGGCTGGGGAGCAGCCAGGTATTGGTAGCACTCAATCGGCTCTTTAAGAATGTCCAATCATTGCAACGAAACTGCACCATTTGCTCATGTACCGTTTTAAGTTGAGGTGCCTGTTTTATCGTGACAGGTACCCCAGCCTGACTGCATAGCTTCTTGATAATCGCCTCATCACTCTGCTTACTGAACAGTTGTGAGTGAAAATTATGGGTTAATTTTTGCAGTGGATGTTTTGCCGTCAGAATCATTAAACTGTCCTGACCTTTAAGCCCCAGTGTCTGCCGAACGATGACTCCCTTAAACAACACGGTTTCTTGCATTTGCACGATAAGTTCATGGTTCGGGCGGCAATTTGCTAACTCAGCCTGCACCTTGGCATCAAAAATATGACTGGAATCACCAATAATACCCAAAGTGACGTTAGCCGAAGGAATGCCATTGATAGGGTAATTGGCTGACAGGCTGATAACTGTAAACTGATTGAGCGTTTTGCCGCCTATCTTAATCGCGATCGGAGGTATCTTCATGCCTTCCTCCGTGCTTGTAGCGTTTGTCCCGGCGTGAAATCATCAAGATTATCCAGATCGTTTTGCCAAGCCAGCGAAAGATAATCGATACCGCCCGCCAGAGCCGCGCCAGCACCCAGTGCTATCAATGGCAGAGAGAGCATATCGGTTACGCTAACCGCAGTAGCCGGTGGTGATTTTAACTGCTGCTCAGTGGCCTGAATAATAAAGCTCTCATCCGCCACCAGCGATAAGGTGGCAATTGCCCGTAACGGCATAGCATCCCGATCAAACAAGGTGTAATGAATGTTGAGACCGCTGGCCCGGCAAGCAAAATAACCTTTGTTTTCCCAACGCATTTTGCCCCACTTGATTTTAAGAAAATGAGGGACGTTGGTACCGGCATCAACAGCACAGAGGGTTTTCAGTGTCGCCAGTTGGGTTTCTATCGGCGTATTGTTGCCGGGCATAGAGGCATCAAACAGTAGATCTAATGACAAGCCCGCGGGCTGAGACGACACATAATGGTTGCCTTGGTGGGCATGGGTAATGCTTTCATCGTTTCTATAATTGGCTTGATAGTTGAACTGGATCGCATCGGGGTTATACATCACCGGTAAACTGCCCACCAAGATTTTACCTTCCCGATCTTTAAAAGCCGTCAGCGTCAATTTGGACAGACTACGTTCAATTAAGCTCATAATCGCCCCCGGTTTCACGTAATGCCTCTAACACCTCCCGTTTCACCCTCTCAATCAGGCGAGCGTCATCCAGTGCTTCTTGAGCTAAGGTTCGCAGGGAAGATAAATCACTCGCAGAATCGGTAACTTTGGCCTGAATAATCAGTTCTTTAATTTCTACAGTCATGCTTTCACTCCTAACCAGCGCATATCCTGATAACGTAACTCCAGGGAATTGACCAAAACGGCATTACTATTGGCATCAAAGTCACCGGTAGACCAACGAACCGGTAACGCGTTACTCACGGTCCAGCTTGCCACCGGTAAAAAATTTTCATTCAGCAACATGATGACCACATCAGCATAAACCGCTTTTTCCCCACGCAAGACACGATCAAATATCAGAGTCAGCGGTGTAATCGTCATCACACCACGCTCCAATACCAAACTACCGTGCTGGATCTTCTCGGCCAGCCAAACATTTCTGGCGTTTTCCCCGCCTTGACTGTGTTGAGTAGTTTGCAGTTCACGACTGAGCCCCGATATGCGCTGAAAGGCAATATCAAGTGGACTGGGAATATTGTTAAACAGAAAACTGGCGATAAAACGGTGTGACACTGACGGGGTGTATAGATTGTGCATATTTTGCCCCTGTTTAATTTAATCCCATGGTCCCGGTGCGCGTATCAAACGTCAGACTCAGCTCAATAAATTCCGCCGGAATGAGCAGAGCCAGTTTGATTTTCATAATCATTTTCCCAGCCCGCAGATCCGCTTCATTCATTGATTCGTTAACACCGAGTAATATGTCAAATGCTTGGTCCTCTTGGGTCCCTAACAGTCCACCTTTCAACCATAATTGATGCAGCCAGTTGTAAGTTTGGCCTTTAAGTTTCATCCAAGTGATAGCGTTGTTAGGTTCGAAAACAAAAGCCCGGCCTAATCGGGTGAGATGAGCTTCGATATAGGAGACCAATCGGCGAGTTTGGATATAACGCCAGGGAGAACCGGGGATGTTATCCAGCGTTCGGCATCCCCAGACTTTAATCCCTTTGCCGGGGAAGCTGCGAATCAGATTCAACGAAGTGCCATTCTGATTAAAGAGCGCATCAGCTTCAATAAAGGATCGTACTGGGCTGACAACCTTAGCTAAAGCTACGTTGGCCGGTGCGGTCCAGATACCTTGTTGATGATCATTACGCTGGATAACCGCCGCCACCGCCGCAGTAGGCGAAAGGATGATATGTTGACCATTTTCTTGATATGTGGTTTTCAGCCCCGGCCAATATACCGCGCCCCATTGCCGATCACTTGAGGAAAACTGCGCCAAACATTTAGCGGCCAGTACCGGATCATCCGGGGCATCCAGCAATCCCATGATGCCACGTCGGCTCTTGCACAGTTCGAGTACCGACTGCCAAAACTGCAACCAAAGATCTATCTCGGCACCGGACTCTCCCGTCTGATTAAAGCGGACAATATCAGGGACGACAACCAGTGTAATAGCACTCTCCGCGGCAATAGCCTGCTTAAGCCAATCCTGTTGCAGTGCGATGATCAATGATTGAAAATCGCTCAGTGGTTCATCAAGGGTCAGCGGCAGCACATAGGCTTGTTGACCGCCATTTTCAAAAAAGTGGCGCACGGAGGTGTACATTAATGAGTCGTACATTAATCCTGGCTCACAAAATTTTAGGGTAAAATCGGTCAGGCTGTTTAATTTGACTATAGTTTTACTGCCCGAACTTTTTGGAATATCACCAATAAAAACCGGTACACCAATAAATGCATCCCCCGGCTTCTGGGATATCAGGTTTTCCGCGCTTGTCACACCCGGCTGTGTTATTTCCATTATCATTTCCTCAACAGGACAGGCGCGGCAAACCGCGCCCCAGTACAGTTACTGTGCGACTTTTTGCGAAAATTGCAGGATAATAAATTCAGCCGGGCGAACCGCCGCCATGCCAACCTTGACGATCATTCTTCCTTGCTTAATATCCACCTCGGACATGGTGACACCTTGACCAATCTGGACAAAATAGGCTTCTTGGGGATGACTGCCAACCAGCGCCCCTTGTTGCCAGAGTTGATGGAGATAGTTGTCAATGGCTGACCTTACTCGTTCCCAAGTCGGTTGACTATTGGGTTCAAAGACGGCAAATCGCATTGCCTGTTTGATATCCCGTTCCGCCGCATTAAATAAACGCCGTACCGGAATATAGCGCCAGTTGTCATCATCTTTCAGGGTACGTGTACCCCACACGACAAACCCTCGATTATTGAAATAGCGGATAACATTGATACCTTTTTGATTCATGGTACCTTGCTCATCTTCGGTGAGCCGTTCTTCTACATCACTAATGCCACTCAGAACAATATTAGCCGGTGCTTTCCAGACACCACGACTGGCATCAGTAGCACAATAGACGCCGGCCATGATTGCACTGGCGGGAATAGTTTTGTTTACATTCTTTATTGCAGTAATAGCCTCCTTATAGACATTCGGGTTTTTCTCTTTGAGTTCCGTCAAATTGGTAACATTGTTTGCTTTTGCATCCTTATAACTTGAAACAGCTATAAGACTCTCTTCCATTTGCATAAGTTGTGAGACTTTCACCGCGGGATAATACGTTGCGGTTTGTGAGGATACGTTAGTGCTGATAGCGAATGCTTTATCCTGATTATCAGCGATAAGGAAATAGCCCTCATTTAATAATGAAGATGTCAGGCTGTTATATATCTGACTCTGATAACCAGAATCCTGTTCAGAACAGACGATTAAGGTAATTTCTAAAGCCTGCTTAATTAATTCTGGGATTAATGCCAGAGTCGTATTATTGGTATCAGCTATTGGTAGGATATAACAAGGCCCACCGCCATTTTGGAAATAAAGTTTTAAGGCATCGCTGCTTGTTGTATAGGTACCGACAGTCACCTCATAAGTGTAATCAGCTTTTTTTTCTTCTTCTGGATCGCTATTAACCTCTCCATTTTCATTTTCGGCTGATATATCACCTTCAATTTTTTCAACTTTCTTAGTTTTTTTAGCGGCAGGTGGAGGTGTTGATTTAATCGCTATTGACGTAACACAACCCACATGAAACAGGTTAGTGAAATCCAACCAGCTACTAACACGTGTTATTTTTGGCGTCGTACTGGTTTCTTTCGGTAAAAAACGCCCAATAAAAACAGGGATTGCGGTGCTTCCTTGACTAACAGAGAGCGCCGGTGAGGCATCTTCTTCAATATAGACGCCAGGATAAGTTGGTACTATTGGCATACTGCCTCCAATTATTGTCCGATGTTCTGCGTAAACTGCAAGATAATAAATTCGGCTGGACTAACAGCGGCCATACCAATTTTAACGATCATTTTGCCTTGTTTAATATCGACATCAGTCATGGTGATGCCTTTACCAATTTGAACAAAATAAGCTTGTTCAGCTTTATTGCCCACCAATCCGCCTTGTTGCCAGAGAGAATAGAGATAATTATCAATCGCTCGGCGTACAACTTCCCAAGTTGGTTGGCTATTAGGTTCAAAGACCGCAAAGCTCATGGCATTTTTAATATCTCGTTCCGCGCTGTTAAACAGACGGCGAACAGGGATGTAACGCCAATTATCACTGTCCTCAAGTGTTCTGGCTCCCCAAACCAAGGGGCTACTTTTAGGAAAAGTACGGATCATATTCAACGCTTTATCTTTGTTATATTGCGCTTGCAGATCATCAGTCACCGGATATTTAGGTTGTAATCCTCCTTGAATAGCAACGTTAGCGGGTGCTTGCCAGACACCTCGATTGTTATCGACACTGGCATAAATACCGGCCATCACTGCACTGGGTGGAATATCAACGCTAGCTCTTTTCCCTTCTTCATTTTTTTCTCCCCACTCAGCGGTCAGCCAAGGATAATAAACTGCGCCATAGGCGGTAGCGGTATAAATCTTAAGTACTTCATCGGGTTTTTGGTTCAAATCTATTTGAGTGACTGGGCCATCAAAAATGGCAAATAAACCTTTGCCCGGTAGGCAAAGTGTACCTACAGCAGTAGTAATATCCTCTCCGGCAGCAACCAGCAATGTGACATCATCCAACTTTGGAACTTGGTTTACTAAATCTTTAGTTTTAACGAGATAACAATATCCACCGCCGTTAATAAAATAGGCACGTAGTGAAATATCAAGCTTATCACTAGGATTAAATTGTCTACCTCTTAGAGCCAGATATTCTAGCCAACTATTAACACGATGATAGTCATCTCCTGACCTAAAAAGATTTTCATCTCCGACAGCAAAAACAGGGACCGCCGTTGCACTGGTACGGACAGAGAGTGCCAATGAAGCATCTTCTTCAATATAGACACCCGGATAATGATAAGTTGTCATAATATTCGCCTTTAAAAAGCACTGCATTGACGTGCCAGACTATTCCTGACAACAAACAGTCCTGACACCAAACAGTGTATTAATGGAACTCAACAGTCACTCGATCGGCTTTTAAACTTATTTCCTGTACCGCAACTTCATTACTGGTCGCATCAAAACTGGGTGCTGTGAGTTTTTCCGGGAAAGCATTAGCAATATTCCAGGTAATTAGCAGGTTTGAACCTGTTTCATCGGTGAGACTAATAGAAATATCTTTCTTTTCTATCTGATTAAGCGAAATAGAATTAATCCAATCGTACAATTTAGATTGCCCTTTAAAAATACCGCGCTTCAAGGTAATGCTTGGTCTCTGACGCTGACCGGGCATTTGTAACCAATTACCAATTCCATCACGATATTCAATCGTGTCATAGCTAATATCTAATCCCGATACACTTTGAAAAGACATTTGCTCATCACCAACGGTCACGACAAAACGGTAAGTTGGAATAGGGTATTGAACAGCAATTTGATCGACAGTTGTAGACATTGTTATTTCCTTAAGAGTTAAATTCATAACCGGGTTAGAACACATATCATTTTAGGTACGCTACCGCCCTTAGGTATCATGCCTAATGCCTTACTTGTATACCCGTCATCTTTCAAGTTGCCTCTTTGTTGGCTGCACTCACTCACCCCGGTCACATAGTTATCTATGCTCTCGGGGATTCGTTCCCTTGCCGTCGCAATGCATCTTGAAATCCATAGGGTATATATTCACTGTGCTTTAATATCCAAACCCTCATTCAAGGTTCAAGGAATGAGGCGACCTGACTACTGACTAACTACTGATTAACGTAAGTTAATACGTGATAAACATCACACTGTTGGAGCTTTAAACTATTCATCGAACAGTAATCACTCAAATACCGCCAAATAAAAGTTAAAAATAAAAAATAATTATTTTTATCGATTTTTACCTGTTAATTCAATTACATAAATAAATCACGTTCAATTCACAGCATTATTGCTCGTGGATATCTATTCATTAATTTTTACAAAAGGAATTTATAAACAATAAATAACACCTAAAAATATTTTATCTATATTTCTAAATCTTACATCACTTCATGGGTAATCATCACAATATAAATAAAACTAATAATTAATTATCATTAGTTTTACTTCTTAATAAAAAACAGAAAAATAACCCATATGACAAAATAAAATAAAAAATTTTAAATAATTTATTTTCTTGCATTACTCATTCATAAAATATATAAACTCTAACAGGTATAAGTGCCTATTGAGCCCTCCTGGCTATATAAAAAATAGACAAACACTAAACAGAGGCAGAGAATGCGTTATGTTGAAAATAACTAGAGATGTTTATTTAGACTGTGACTCAAACAAAATAATTCATGGTAAAAATATATTTATCATTACAGAGAAAGAGAAACGCCTGCTACTTGCACTGTGGGAACATGCATCCCAAGGGAATACGTTAAACCGGGAGCAACTGATCCCTCTAGTTTGGCCTGAACGCAAAGATGGGGTAGCAGAAACCAATTTACTGCAATTAATCTGCAAGTTACGCCGAACATTACGTTATTGTGATCTAGGTGAAGCCATACACACGGTGTACCGACAAGGTTATCGTTTTATCCTGCCACTTCAAGATGACGAACAAGATAATCGTCAGCTCCAAAATACTCAATTACCTATTCCCATCGCTACACCGCCAAAGCCATTTTACTGGCGTTTCACCAGGATGATTGTTATGTTTATCACCGCAATCATCTGGATATCAACTATCCTATATACAGCTCCTTTTCTGGCTAAGAAATAATGGTGACTTTTATTTAAAAAATGATTAAATCCCCATCAATGGATGGTCCATTAAATTAAACAGCATACAAGCGGGTTTCATCCACTTCTTTACGGCTCATTTCAGCAAGTTATGGGCCGCTTTAATAAGAAAAGATCATGATTCATGATATTAAGTTATCTATTTTTTATCGGTGTAACTCCTTCGTCATTAATTACGACTACCGCTATCGGCAATAAATCCGTCAGGAATACATGTCCCCGCCACTGTCGGGATTTTCGTATCTCTTTGACTGATAACATCCAGATGTCAATCGGCTTGTCCATGAATTTCATATTTCCACCCCAACTAGAAATTAAGATCCCGTTAAACGTGTGTGAAAAAAGAAAAGGCCACGCAATGCGTAGCATGGAATGTGTATTAACCGCTTTTACTTTTACGTTTACCTTATTCCTTTTACGTCACTGATAAATTTCAATATTTAACTGCTCATAGAAAGTGTTAAGTTAAATGTCACAGGTGAAATCACCTGATTATATATGCCAACAAATAACAGCAATAATAAGGAAACCAATATGATATTAACAGATTTCAAAATATTCCTAAACCCTAACCAAGCTATCGAAGCTTATAAAAATGGGAATATAGCCATTCCTATTCGATGGAGAAATATAGCAATAAAAAACAAAGGCCAAGCAGCAATGAGGGTTTTAAATTTCTGGGCGTCCCCATTTGGGGAGTATGAATTCTATAATTCTATTGATGTCTGGCCTGGAGAAACTAAAATACTCAACGCGCCTCCTAACGCTATTTATTACTATAGAATTACAGCCGTCAATTTAGACGCAACTCTAACCACAGAAGCTGAATTTAATTGGGTATAAAGATTCTTAAGAGTTAGCTACATATCTCTCGTATATAAGAAGATTTAGGTCAATATAGCTCAAACTTCACTACGCAGAAAGTAACATCTTCATTCTCTGCTAAATACTTATCAACTACCGAGGATTACTCGGTAGTTGAAATTGAATGCCACATCAGACATTATCTGAGAACGTGGAAGTGGACTTTATATATGAAAAACTCCGCAAGTAAGAGGCTTGGAATTCAACATAATATATACCCGTCATCTTTCAAGTTGCCTCTTTGTTGGCTGCACTCACTCACCCCGGTCACATAGTTTTCTATGCTCCCGGGGATTCGCTCCCTTGCCGTCGCGATCCATCTTGAAATCCATTGGGTATAGTTAACGCCAGTTACAGTAAAAACGCTTGGTTTCACCTGTCTGCTTTAATATGGCACCTAGTTTTTCTACGGTTGGGTTTTCCGATTCATAATAGTAGACATCGTATTCATAATTATCGTTATCTGCACCATTATCATGCAAGAAAGTTCCAAAATCATAAGTTACATTATCAACTGAGACATAAAAATTCTTCTTGAGTACTTCTTTAATTTTCTGATAATTAGCTTTATCAAAAGATACTCTCAAATACAATCCACCTCTATTATAGCAGAACATTAAAATGCTTTTAATATCTGTTTTATTTTGGGTTATATTTAAAGCACCGAAAGTAGATTCCCCTTTACCAAGGATTCCCTTGTCACTCATATATCCCCAGTCCTGCCCTGTATCATACTTACTAGTCCCTAAGGTAACATCAAAAACCAACATATTGTTATCTGGCTCTAACAATGACCAATCACTACCCATTATATCTTCCGGCGTTGGTTGCCAAGGTAACCAATGTCCATGCTTATCGCACTTCTCAATATAAATCAGATTATTGCCTTCACTGTTAGCGTTCGATTCGGGAATAAGGCGTATATATTCATTAGGGGAATCCCAATCACCACGACGCGCTTGATTTCCTAGATACACTTGAATAATCGCCCACGGACAAGAATTTTCTGGGGCAACGACATGATTACATTTGTATTGATCAGGGCTTAATGATTTATGCTCAGGCGGTTTATTTTCTATTTCAGTAATTTCTGGCTTATTCATTTCAGACATAAACACCTCACTTAATTATTTATTAATAAAGGTAATTTCATCTTACTGCCAAATAGCCATAAGATATTATTCAAATTAGATTCTTACTTCAATCGAATATTCTTAAGTTTACTACTGCATAAACGGTAAAGCACCGCGAGTGCTAAGCCTAAACTATTAATAAGAATAGTTGGTAATTACACTATTTCCTCATTTATCTCCAATAGATTGGCATTGTGAAAACTCCATAAAAAAACCTGCCTGCGCAGGTCTATTGTTTTTCTTAGTAAATGGGTTCATACGCTTACATGATTAAGCAGTCTTAATTCCCGCTCATTTAGACACTGAAAAGAATCTTCTACGATATGAACAAGTTTATCCAACAGCCTATCAATACGCGAATGTGCATCTGGCATCACCACGGCCATGACCTGATAATGATTTTCATAATACCAATGTTGAGCATAAACCAGATAATTGTCACTTTTCCTGTTGTGTAGCATCACATTTGTCGGCCACGGTTTTTCATTCAGGGGAAGAATATGTAACTTCCATATTCCTGATTCCATAGCCTGCATGTTGCGCTCAAAACGCCCTTGGCACCCAGCCAACCAGATACCTCTTCTGCACCACTCAAATATTTAACCAACATGGTTGCGTAATCATGAGCAGCCGCATTGAAAAGTATCTCTTCCGCCACGCTGACGTAAACCATATACCTAACCCCACACAGGCAATGGAATACCGAGCTTTTTATGCGAGAGATTCACCAACTCTTTGTAACTTTCCGCGTCGGCTTTCGGTGTATATTCACCTGCATTAACTGGCAAGTACTGCTTTAACATTGTTGCAATACGCAATAAAACGTTTCTATTATTTGCAAAAATCCTCAACGCTCTCTGAGAATGCGTTTGGAATAGCTTGACATGCAGTCCCCATGCAGGCGAAGACTCCGCAAGAATATAACTTAATTTCAAGAGATGGAGTTGACTCGTGGCGATTTTTGCAGCGGATTCGTAACGTTCGACTACATCACGAATATCTATATCTGGTTCGATCCCGTCACGGTCAATGGTTTCAAGTAATTCAATACCAATTTGGGTATTTTCTTTCAGGTAGGCAAGCGCCATTTTAGATTCAGAGAAATATGACATCACCTCTTGAGCAGTCAGCATTTTTTGCCCTGCTCTGTCTTGCACCAATTGCGTAATCGGAGCAGAAAGATACTCTGGCAATTTTGCTAACTGATTAACGTCTGGAAGTGGAGTTAGCAACGTTACTAACGTTGTCATTCCTACTGTCATGTGACCCCCTTTGATCTGTCTGTGGGATAAGTATATAGGAATACAGTATACATATCGCCTTCCGCACTACCTTACATTATTCTGCATACTTGCTTATCAAAGCACAATCAAATTTACTAGGATCTAACGTCTCTTTCCTATAAGAAGCATTCTTCATTATCCAACTTGCAACGCCAATCTCAGAATTTACCAACCAGACTGGCTCATCATCGCGTTTCGATTTTAGATTGCTCCCCATTACCCCGGCAGGAAAATGATACGTTGTAGTACGGACGACCACATTCATCATATTCAGGATGAAGGTAAATCTCATTTTCCTTCGCTTCATTCATCATTGACTCCTCATCTTTTCGCAACACACCAACACATGAACAAAATAAGCGATTGCCTAATTCCCCTATCCTCTTAATGGGTGTATATAAAGATCAACTCTTTTTTTCAAAAAAATACGATTTTTAATGCCTAGACTCTATCGCCATCGATATAACAACGTATCGGGCAGGATATTTAATCCCCATAACAATAACATGACATTTATTGAAAAAAAATAAGCTTACATTGGTTGCCATAAAATGACAAAGAGTTGAACATTCGGTTATAATCAGATAATCACTCCATGAGAGAAATATACTATTTTCATTATTATTCAACACGTTACATTAATTTAAATCTCATTATTCCTTTTTAAATATCATTCATAAAATCGCTGTAAAAAGGAATAATTCTCATTCATGTTATGCGAATAACAAGCTCCCGGGGATTCACTCCCTTGCCGTCGCGATGCATCTTGAAACCCATACATAGGGTATAAATTATATTTTACACTGATATGCCCACCATTTATTCCTTATCTTCCACAGCAAGATAAATTATTTATAGATGGGACAATCCCCTTAATTATCTGATAACAAAGTCAAGACTTTATTATCACAAAATGCCGTTCGTTTAATTTTTATTGAACTTCAACAATAAATAACTAAATAATTCCAAAAAAAACAGTCAACAATCCTAATAAAATTATATTAATTAATAATATTCTTATTTGTTTTTAATGAGAACTTATTTACAAAGATAGGGATAAATGAGTACTAAGATGCGGAAAATAATTACCAATTAATCAATAAAGTAACTTTGTGGTGTTAAATAAATTCGTAAAGTCATGGAACTATCTGTCTTGTTAAACTGCCATAAGCCGGTTACTCGTTCCCTTACAATTAAGGAGGGAAATAATCATGGTGCTAAAACAACTCATCTTAGCCACTCTGATTTTTAGTTTATTGTCAACTGATGCACTCGCAGGAAAACCACAAAACTATCTCTACACTTCATCCGATGAGCTCGATCAATTACGTCCTCTGTTAGAACGTCAAAATATTGACGGTGTACAAGTTGTTTATGCCATTTTATCTCTAACAAGGCACAAAATATCAAGGCGGTTTAGTTGCTCAAGTTGATAATCCCGGTGAAGGCAAAGCACAAGGTTATGGTTGGGTTGCTATTCAATGGAATACAGCGTTGCGCAAACGCTATCAGGATCTGCTTTTCGAACTGGTAAAAGAGTTTGACGGCCGTATTACCGGGATTAATCTACCAGAAACCGCCGTTGATATTGACATGAAACAGGATAAGACCGGTTTTAGCCGTGACCGCTATTTTTCCGCCGAACTTGATAATATCAAATTCGCCCGCCAGGTATTTAAAAAATCCTACGTAGTACAATACGTTAATTTCTGGCCATGTGAATGGGATAACGATCATCAGTATATGTCTCGCTTTTTTAATTTCGCGTCGAAAAATAAGATCGGTCTCGGCGGCCCCGATATCGTGCCATATCAATCTGCTCAAATGAAAAACGCTTATCCCTTTTTCAATCGTTACAAAGGCAAACTGGATTTGGTGGCAATGGCAGTCCAAGAACCCACACTGACCTACACCAATCCAAAAACTAAAAAAGCCTTCACTCAGGAGGAGTTTACTAATTTTGCCGAAAACGACTTGGGGGCTAACATTATTTTTTGGAGTACCACAACACCCCGGCTAAAGCAGTAAAACCAAGGCCATGCAGATTTGTGCATGCACAATGGGCTGTGCCAAACACCAGACGAGAGTGAATATAATGTCAGGTTTGTCGTACAAGTTGCTCCAAAAGGCGAGGAACAGTCCATTTTTCCTCACCACGATCAAACATTCACTTGGAATATTCAAATAAGAATTATAAATATAAATTTATCATTTAGGTACAGTGAAAAATCTTTATAATTATCTCCGCATATTAACAACGCGGAGCTTACAATAATCCTCTCCGCGTAGATGAATTTTAACTCATGTCATTAACTGAATCGATAAAACGATTAAGAACACTTGAGTGTGATTTAGACTTATAAATATAACATTGATTTGCTGCGCCAGGTTTTTCAATGGGAACAAAACTCAAAGCGTCTCCTCCTTCCAATTCATCAGGATGAGAATCTGTAATAAATATATAATCTCTGGAATAAATGAAATTCATGCAGCATCCCATATTATCCATCTGACGCATATTTACTTTTCCACCACTTTGAATAACTTCTTCTTCCAAGTTTTTAACGAAGCTACTTTTATAAAGTACAGGATCGCATAGCCAAGTATTACTCTTTAGCAATTGCATCACATCGCCATTAGCAATATCTAATAACTCTTTTCGGCAGCAAATTCCCAATTCAGGCCCTTTTATTTTGCGAATGAGACTAAAACGGTCACTTAGTATCTTTTCTGAGCTCAGAATGAGCGTGTTGCCGTCATAATCCACTATTTCTTCAATGTTATCATAACTAAACCGGAATATATTTACCTGTGAGCTATTTCTATCAGCTGCCTTATATAAATAAATAAGATGTTTGTTTTTCCCCCAATCGTAATAAATATTAACTATGTTACATATACTACCACTGATATGTTTTTTAGTTATTTCTTTTTCTTGTAAATAAAGATCTTTAAGATCATTATATAATTCTAAACCATCTTTAGTCAGACTCATCCCAAATTTCTCCCTTTTGAAAAGGCGCTTCCCTAATGTTGCTTCGAAGTCTTTGATTGATTTAGCTACTGGGGGAGTTGTACGGTTCATCACTCTTGCCGCTTTACTTAAAGAACCATTTTCCACCACTGCCATGAATGCTTCTAATTTACGAGAAAAAAACATAATTCACCGTTCCTATATAACTTGTGGCTAAAATAATTTCTTTGAAATAGCCTTCACCAAATGACAGCTAAATCAAGTTTGATACTGTGAAGGCATAAATTTTGTACAAAAAAACAAATACTTCTCAAACATATACCACATAAAAAAAGCGTATGTTCAATACATAGGTGGCTCAATAAACTCTATTATTCATGTTTATCATGGTTCAAAAATTAATCTCAACCAATCAACCATTAGAAAATATAAACATTACTAACGAGCTCAATTTTCTATCAAAGATTAGGATAGGGTTCTACATTTTTCAGTAATCAATTTTTGTAACACTTGAGATAAAAACGGTCTAACTGAGGCTCTTTCTCACCACAATTTATTATATTTTTCACAGCAAATTATAATATTAGGGGATCCGTTACTATTTCGTGCTGACCATTGTCAATAGTTACTTTTTAAGATCCATCTGTTACTATTGTTCCTGTGTCTTTTTACTGGATGGCTGTAAAAGATGAAATTTATCTCTTTTAATATTAATGGATTACGTGCCCGCCCCCATCAGTTAGCTGCGATCATCGAGCAACATCAACCCGATGTTATCGGTCTACAGGAAACAAAAGTTCATGATGAAGCGTTTCCTCTAGAAGAGGTTGGGAAGCTTGGCTATCATGTATTTTATTACGGCCAGAAAGCCCATTACGGCGTTGCACTGTTAACGCGCCAGGTGCCTCTTGCGGTGTATCGTGGTTTTCCAGGGGATGATGAAGAGGCTCAACGCCGGGTTATCATGGCAGAAGTGGAAACCCCACACGGATTATTGACCGTTATTAATGGCTATTTCCCACAGGGAGAAAACCGTGAACATCCAGTGAAATTTCCGGCAAAAGAGAAATTTTATCAGGATCTGCAAAACTACCTGGAGCAAAACTTAACCCCTCAATCACACGTGATTATCATGGGTGATATGAATATTAGTCCGACCGATCTGGATATCGGCATTGGTGAGAACAACCAAAAACGCTGGTTAAAAACAGGTAAATGTTCTTTTCTGCCAGAAGAGAGAGATTGGATGGATCGCCTGAAAAACTGGGGTCTGGTTGATACATTCCGCCATCTCAATCCTGAATGTAACGACCAATTTTCCTGGTTTGATTATCGTTCCAAAGGGTTTGATGATAATCGAGGGCTACGTATTGATTTACTGCTTGCAAGTAAGCCTTTGATGGATCGCTGTATCGCAACAGGTATTGACTATAAAATCCGTGAGATGGAAAAACCGTCAGATCATGCCCCTGTTTGGGCAGAATTTGAAATTTGATATTCCGTTAACACCGAATATCAATCGTTTTTAAAATAATGTAATAATTGCTGCGCGCTATGGCGCAGCTCTTTTGGTATTTTTCGGTGCTTTTATTTTTTTCCCTTTTTTATCTTTCACTGGGAGGGGGGGTAAATCACGAAAAGCGGTTAAATTACGGTTCTGTTTGGCCTGCCAAATTAATTGCTGCAATGTCTCCTCAAGTGGCCCCATGAAATCTTGATAGCGGAACTGTTTTTCACTGATTTGCGTTAACCGCGACTCCCAATGGGCGGTCATATCCGGTAAAGCGGCCATATCAGGCAATACATGGATCAACGCCCTACCCGCAGGTGTGGCATGAATATGACGCCCTTTTTTATAAAGAAACTCCCGTTTAAACAATAGTTCGATAATGCCAGCCCGCGTGGCTTCCGTTCCCAACCCATCTGTTGCACGAAGGACTTTTTTCAGCTCTTTATCCTGTACAAAACGGGCAATTCCGGTCATAGCAGAAAGGATAGTCGCATCAGTAAATGGCTTTGGCGGTTGGGTTTGGCGCTCGACTACCTCTCCTCTTTCACACAATAATTCATCACCTTTAGCAACAACGGGTAATGGCGTTCCGTCATTCTCTTCATCACGCTCTTTATTACCAAGTAACGTTCTCCAACCTGCCTCAGCAAGAAAACGGGCTTTAGCAATAAATTTTCCACCCGCAATTTCCAATTCAATAACACATTTACGGAATATGGCATCCGGGAAAAATTGCATCAAATATTGTCGGGCAATTAAACCATAAATATTAGCCTCGCTATCCGTCAGATTTATATGGCTACTTCGAGCTGTAGGGATAATTGCATGGTGAGCATCAACCTTTTTATCGTCCCAACAACGATTCTTTCTATCTATTTCCAGTAACTCTTGTGGCAACAGCTTTGTTGCATGAATAGATATCGCATTAAGCACGGCATGACGACCGGCAAAGTGTTCATCGGGCAAATAACGGCAATCAGAACGGGGATAAGTAATTAACTTATGGGTTTCATACAATCGCTGACAAATATCCAACACTTGCTGCGCATTTAAGCCAAAACGTTTAGCGGCTTCAATTTGCAAAGAAGATAATGAAAATGGCAAAGGAGCGACTTCAGATTCCCGTTTATCCTGATAAGAGATCACATAGGCTGGTTGACCGGTTATTCTGGTAACAATATGGTCAGCCAGAGGCCGGTGTATCAATCGCCCTTCTTCATCCAAAAAATCGATACAAGATTCACTTGGTTGCCAGATAGCGATAAAACGTTCATCTTTCGGCGTAACAATATGCGCTTTCACCTCAAAAAAATCTTTGGGTACGAAATGCTCAATCTCTTCATCCCGGCGAACAACTAAACCCAAAATAGGGGTCTGAACCCGCCCGACAGATAGTACCCCCTGATACCCCGCATTACGGCCAAGCAAGGTATAAGCACGGGTCATATTAATGCCATAAAGCCAATCAGCCCTAGCTCTGGCGAGAGCTGAAACACATAGCGGAATAAAATCCCGATTATCTCTTAACCGATCAACCGCTCTGGTTACCGCTTGTGGATTTAGATCACTTATCAAACAGCGGCGAACATTTTTTCGCCTCACTGCATCCAGTTTCAAAAAATCCAGCACCTCATCCACCAACAGTTGCCCTTCCCGATCTGGGTCACCGGCATGCACTATTTCATCGGCTTTTTCCAACAACGTCTGGATAATATTGAGCTGTTTCTCAACAGAAGGTCGCGGTTTTAACTGCCATTTTTCAGGAATGATGGGAAGATCAACTAATGACCAACGAGCAAAGCGATTGTCATAGGCATCAGGTTCCGCCTGTTCCAGCAAGTGCCCAATACACCAAGTAACAAACTGGTTATCTCCACAAGCGATAAAGCCATCACCACGGCGATGCGGTTTTGGTAAAACATCGGCAATCGCCCTGGCTAGGCTTGGTTTTTCTGCAATAAAAAGCCGCATGGATATTATTCATTAACCTCAATGAGTACTCTGCCTGACTGTTGCTCAGACAATTCACCAATCGCGGTCAGTTCGATGCCATGACATCGTGCAATCGCTTTCACTTCGTCCATAGCTTCTGGTAGAACAGCCAGCAGCAGCCCACCGGAGGTTTGCGGATCACATAACAGTTTGCGCTGAAGTTCTGTCATTTCACCAATAAGATGACCGTAACTATCAAAGTTACGCCCGGTTCCCCCCGGAACACAACCCTTTGCAATATAGGATTCCACTTCTGGCAGTTTAGGCACTTTTGCAAAATGGAGTGTTGCCTGAACCCCCGATCCTGCACAAATTTCACTTAAATGGCCTAAAAGACCAAACCCGGTTACATCGGTCATTGCTGTAATGCCAGCCACTTCCGCAAAATCCATTCCCAATTTATTTAAGCGACACATGGTTTCTATCGCAATTCCCTGATGTTCAGGTAACAGCAAGCCTTTTTTCTCCGCGGTGGTCAATACACCAATTCCAAGCGGCTTGGTCAGAAATAGCTGGCTTCCTGCTTTCGCGGCACTGTTCTGTTTCACTCGGTCAATATTAACGATACCGGTTACAGCCAAACCAAAAATAGGTTCAGGCGCATCAATAGAGTGCCCTCCTGCCAGTACAATCCCAGCCTCTTTACACGCAGCCCGGCCACCTTCAATCACCTTACGGGCAATTTCCGGCGCTAATTTATCAATAGGCCATCCCAAGATAGCTATCGCCATAATAGGCTTACCGCCCATCGCATAAATATCGCTGATAGCATTTGTGGCAGCAATGCGCCCAAAATCAAATGGATCATCGACAATCGGCATGAAGAAATCTGTCGTACTGATAATGCCGGTACCATTGCCAATATCATAAACCGCAGCATCATCACGGGTTTCATTACCAACCAGTAAGTGAGGATCAAGAAATTTTTCCTGCTCACTATGCAGAATGGTTTCCAAAACTTTTGGTGAAATTTTACAACCGCATCCAGCACCGTGGCTGTATTGGGTAAGACGAACTTCTGTTGACATAACAGACCCCGGTTACAAGTAGCTGACAAAATTGGTCATATCAGGCGCAGTCACCTTATTGGGTGCTTTTAGTGCAGGCGTTCCAAGGTAGAGAAAACCCACTATTTTGTCATGTTCATGACAACCCAAACCGGTACGCACGGTATTATCATCAGTCCATGAACCCGTACGCCAGATACCACCAAACCCTTGAGCCACAGCCGCCATTTGCATCGCATGCACCGCACAACTGGCTGAAACCACCTGCTCCCATTCAGGTATTTTGGAATTCTCCACCACTTTTGCAATAACAGCGATGATTAATGGTGCACGATAAGGCGCACTTTTCGCTTTTTCTTCCGCCTCAGCGCCAAGCTGACTATCAATGGCGGCTTGATGGAGTAATCGACTGAATCGCTCAATACCGTCATCCTGCATGACAATAAAGTGCCACGGACGTAATGCACCATGATCAGGTGCTCTCATTCCCGCCGCCAGAATATGCTGTAATGCTTCACCTTGAGGTGCCGGGGTGGTTAAACGTGATACTGAACGTCTGTTCAACAAAAGTTCTAATGCATTCATCTTTTCTCTCCTAAGTAATGTATTTTGTTATAAGCTAACATTTTCTGTTTATTTGTTAACAAATAAAAGCCCTAAAGCTGTCTTTTCAGGCAATATGCCACTATTTGAAGCTGACATTTACATGTCTGATCATTAGGATAGCTTCACTTGATCCTATTTTTGGAGATGATATGCGTATTTTATGGAAGTTGATCGCAAGATTATTTAAATGGAGTTGGCGACTATTAAATTTTATTCGGGAAGTCATTTCAAACCTGATTTTTATCATGCTGATTCTGGTGGTGGTTGGCAGTTTTCTACTTTACCAACAGACAAACAAAACGGCAGATAGTTATCAAGGAGCATTATATGTCAATCTCACCGGTGTTATTGTGGATCAGGTCTCCAACCGTACCCCATTGACTCAATTAGGCCGTGAGTTGTTTGGTACATCCAGCAATAAATTCCAGGAAAACTCCCTGTTTGATATTGTTGATAGCATTCGCCAAGCAAAAACCGATAACAAAATCACGGGACTGGTGCTGAAACTTGATGATTTCATCGGTGCCGACCAGCCATCTATGCAGTATATCGGTAAGGCGATTAATGAGTATAAAACTTCCGGTAAACCAGTTTATGCTATCAGTGATAGTTATAATCAGTCACAATATTATCTGGCGACTTTTGCCGATAAAATCTATCTATCGCCACAAGGAACGGTTGGTCTTTATGGCTATTCAACCAATAGCCTGTATTACAAATCCCTGCTGGATTCGCTGAAAGTCACCGCGCATATTTTCCGCGTCGGCACGTATAAATCGGCCGTTGAACCGGTTATGCGTGATGATATGTCTCCCGCTGCCCGCGAAGCTGATAGCCGTTGGATCAACGGCCTGTGGCACAACTACCTCAATACTGTCGCTACCAACCGCAAACTCACTGTTGATCAGGTATTCCCAGGCGCTAATGAGATGATTGCCAGCTTACGTGCTGTTGGCGGAGATAATGCGCAATATGCGCTTAAACACAAGCTGGTCGATTACGTTGCGCCACGCAATGTCATTGAAAGTGACATGACAAAAGCCTTTGGTTGGGACGAAAAAAACCGCCACTTCAATGCTATCAGCATTTATGATTATGCACCGCAATTGGTAGAAGGCAGGTTATCATCTAAAGGCAATATCGCCGTTATTGTCGCGCAAGGGGCAATCGTCGATGGGCAGCAGACCCAAGGCATGGTTGGCGGTGACACAACCGCCGCTCAAATCCGTCAAGCTCGTTTGGATGATAATATCAAAGCCGTTATTCTGCGAGTAAACAGCCCTGGCGGCAGCGTGAGCGCTTCAGATGTTATTCGCACCGAACTGGCTGCGCTACGTGCAACGAATAAACCTGTGGTGGTTTCTATGGGGGGAATGGCGGCATCCGGTGGCTATTGGATCGCGACCCCGGCTAATTACATCATCGCAAACCAAAGTACGTTGACGGGTTCGATCGGTATCTTCGGTGTCATCACCACTTATGAAAACAGTCTGGAACATATTGGTATCCACACTGATGGCGTTTCTACCACACCACTCGCGGGTATTTCTGTTACTAAAGGGCTCAGCAAAGAGTTCTCAGCACTGATGCAGCTTAATATTGAGAACGGCTATAACAACTTTATTGGCCTTGTTGCTACCTCGCGCCATAAAACACGCGAAGAAGTCAATAATATTGCTCAGGGGCATGTGTGGATTGGTCATGATGCGAAAACCAATGGATTGGTCGACCAATTAGGGGATTTTGATGATGCGGTCACCAAAGCGGCTGAATTGGCAAAATTGGATAACCCTGAGCTTGACTGGATGCAACCAGAAATGTCATTCAGTGAGTTGCTGATGAGTCAGTTGACAACAACCGCACAAGCTATCGTGCCGGAAGCGGTTCAAGCCTGGCTACCCGCGCCATTGGTGCAGGTAGCTCAGGAAGTGAAACAACAGAGTGAGTTCTATCGCCATCTGAATGATCCACAAAATCGTTATGCATTCTGTTTAAATTGCGGAGATATTCGCTAAGCAACCTATCACAGTGCATGATTCTAGTTAATAGCTCGATTAATTTAGCCTGACAAACCCTGTCAGGCTTTTTTTATTTTGTAATACTCCTATACCCTATGGATTTCAAGAGGGATCGCGACGGCAAGGGAGCGAATCCCCGGGAGCATAGCGAACGATGTGACCTGGGTGAGTGCAGCCAACAAAGAGACAACTTGAAAGATAACGGGTATATAATCCAGCTGATCTTTTTATGAGGTACAGTCATGCAGAAGAAATCTATTTATGTCGTCTATACTGGCGGAACCATTGGGATGCAACACTCATCTCAGGGATACATCCCCGTTTCCGGGCACTTACAGCACCAATTAACAAAGATGCCCGAATTCCATCGACCGGAAATGCCCACATTCACTATCCGTGAACATCAACCATTGATCGATTCTTCTGATATGACCCCAGAAGACTGGCAATTTATCGCTGATGATATCCGAGAAAATTATCATGATTATGATGGGTTCGTGATCCTGCATGGTACGGATACAATGGCATTTACGGCTTCTGCCCTCTCCTTTATGTTCGAGAATCTGGGTAAGCCAGTCATTGTCACCGGGTCACAAATCCCGCTGGAAGCACTGCGCTCTGATGGGCAGACAAACTTGTTGAATGCGCTTTATCTTGCCGCTAATTACCCTGTTAACGAGGTCAGTCTGTTTTTCAATAATAAATTGTTTCGGGGGAACCGGACCGTCAAAGCACATGCCGACGGCTTCGATGCTTTTGCCTCACCAAACTATTCTCCATTAATGGAAGCTGGTATTAACATCAAAACCTTCAATGCATGTTCTGCCCCTGCCAATCACAGTGAATTTATTACTCATCAGATCACCCCTCAGCCCATTGGCGTAATCACCATTTACCCCGGCCTTTCCAGTCAGATTGTGAATAATATTTTGATGCAACCGGTTAAGGCGCTTATCCTACGCTCATATGGCGTCGGAAACGCACCTCAACACCCTGAATTATTAAAAGAGCTAAAACAGGCCACAGAGAGAGGGATCGTGGTGGTTAATTTGACTCAATGCATTTCTGGCCGAGTAAATATGGAAGGGTATGCAACAGGCCATGCTCTGGCTGAAGCGGGGGTGATAAGCGGCTACGATATGACTTTTGAAGCAACTTTAACCAAGTTGCACTATTTACTTAGCCAACCTTATAGCAATGAAAAAATTCGTTATTTAATGCAACAAAATTTACGTGGTGAATTAAGTTATATTGATAAATAATCAAGGAAAGAGATGAAAACAGCCCTATTACTTATTGATCTACAGAACGACTTCTGTACCGGCGGCGCTTTAGCCGTAGAAGAGAGTGAACAAGTCATTGTTGCGGCAAATCAGGCAATGGCTATTTGTCTGAAACACAATATCAGCACTATTGCCAGCCAAGACTGGCATCCTGCTGAACATATGAGCTTTGCCGTAAATTCCGGCCAGAAGATCGGTGATATCGGTCTATTAAACGGTATTCCACAAGTCTGGTGGCCGGTACACTGCGTTCAACGTCAGCATGGCGCAGATTTCCATCCACAGCTAAACAAGCAGGCAATTGTTGAAATTTTCCACAAAGGCGAAAATCCACAGATCGATAGTTACAGTGCTTTCTTTGACAACGGCCATCAGAATAAAACCCGGCTTGATGGCTGGTTGCAAACCCAGCAAATTGAACGTCTGTTTATTATTGGTATCGCCACTGACTATTGTGTGAAATTTACCGCGCTGGATGCGCTGGCATTAGGTTATGAAACCTGGGTCATTACGGATGGCTGTCGAGGGGTTAACCTGAGTCCAAATGATAGCCAATCAGCCTTAAAAGAGCTAAAAGAGCAAGGCGCTATATTGATAGAACTTGCTCAACTAGAAGATGCTCTTCTCTGATATCAATCCAAGGCGAGGCTGAGTTTTACACACTCAGCCTTTTCATACCTAATTTGCCAAAGATTATGGCTTGAATGTTGCCACCATTTTAGACCGAAAGATCGCTTTCAGTTCTTGTTTACTCTTCATCACCAACTGACCATCAGTACCAATCGTCATATGTTGCGGATCATGGTTATGCCTTGATTGCCATAGCATAATCATTTGTAAACTATTCTCTTTCTGCTCGACCGTTAGAGGCACACCATCCTGCCATTTACCCAGTTCTACTGCCTGAACCAAGCGTTGATATATTTCTGGTGTCATTACAGATAACAGATCATCCAGTTCCATTGATATTTCCTCATTATTTTTCAGAATTAGCTGAAACGATTTTTCGCATAAACTAAGATTATGGCCGCAATACTAAAAACGGTTAACCTACTGTTTTTTCGCCTGTATTTTCATCAGTAAAGCTTAATGCAGCCGAGTTGATACAAAAACGCTCTCCTGTCGGCTGCGGCCCATCAGGGAACACATGCCCCAAATGAGCGTTACAATGACCGCAACGCACCTCAATACGATGCATATTGTGACTATCATCATCAAGATACTGCACTGCATCATGAGTGGCAGGCTGGTAAAAACTCGGCCAGCCGCAACCAGAATCAAATTTAGTGCCGGACATAAATAACGGTTGCTCGCAGCACAAACAATGATACACGCCACTTTTCTTATTATGTAGCAATTTCCCTGAGAATGGCGGCTCTGTCCCGGCATTTTGGGTTACATGACGCTGAATATCAGTAAGTTCTTTATAAAGGGAAACCTCAGGATGCTTAGCCATAACGACCACCTTAATAGTAAGACTCATGTGCTCAATAAAATTGATTAATAATAACAAAAAATTAACATTGCATCAGTGAAATTTATTTTAAGCGGTTAACTGAATCTGTCTATACCCAATGGATTTCAAGAGGGATCGCGACGGTAAGGGAGCAAATCCTCGGGCGCATAGATAACAATGTGACCGGGGTGAGTGCAGCCAACAAAGAGGCAACTTGAAAGATAACGGGTATATCCTACTATATTGTGATGTGACTCGCATATCTAACCAATTAACTTTCAATATCTGTCTGCGCCTTGATAATGATGGGCGGCTCGATTGCCAGTACCCTATAGCAAGCGTCTAAATGATGAACTCAAAGCTAATGTTTTTCGGCTATTGACACGATTCCGCTTGACGGCTGGCAAGGTTTTGGTAACTTTAGTAATAATTTTTAATTCACTAAAAAATAGCTGGTGGAACACTATGACTATCAAAGTAGGTATCAACGGTTTTGGTCGTATTGGCCGTATTGTTTTCCGTGCTGCACAAGAACGTTCAGACATCGAAATCGTTGCAATCAACGATTTGCTCGACGCCAAATACATGGCTTACATGCTGAAATACGATTCAACTCACGGTCGCTTCAACGGCACTGTTGAAGTAAAAGACGGCCACCTGATTGTTAACGGCAAAGCTATCCGCGTTACAGCAGAAAGAGATCCAGCTAACCTGAAATGGAACGAAGTAGGTGTTGATGTTGTTGCAGAAGCAACAGGTATCTTCCTGACTGACGAAACTGCACGTAAGCACATTGCCGCTGGTGCGAAAAAAGTTGTTCTGACCGGTCCGTCCAAAGATGACACGCCGATGTTTGTTATGGGAGTCAACCACAAAGCTTATGCAGGCCAGGAGATCGTTTCCAATGCTTCCTGTACTACTAACTGTCTGGCACCGCTGGCTAAAGTTATCAATGATAAATTCGGCATTGTTGAAGGTCTGATGACCACTGTTCACGCAACAACGGCAACTCAGAAAACAGTTGACGGCCCTTCTGCGAAAGATTGGCGTGGTGGTCGTGGCGCTGCTCAGAATATTATCCCATCATCTACCGGCGCAGCTAAAGCTGTGGGTAAAGTTATCCCTGAACTCAATGGTAAGCTGACTGGCATGGCTTTCCGCGTTCCTACGCCTAACGTATCGGTTGTTGACCTGACTGTACGTCTGGAAAAACCCGCCACTTATCAACAAATCTGCGATGCAATCAAAGATGCGGCTGAAGGTGAACTGAAAGGCGTTTTGGGTTACACCGAAGATGATGTCGTATCTAACGATTTCAATGGTGAAAAGCTGACTTCTGTATTTGACGCAAAAGCAGGTATCGCTCTGAACGATAACTTTGTAAAACTGGTTTCCTGGTACGACAACGAAACCGGTTACTCTAACAAAGTTCTGGATCTGATTGCTCATATTTCCAAATAACTGAGTCATTACTTTGTCTGAAAAGAGCTGCCTTCCCCCGGCAGCTCTTTTATACCCGTTATCTTTCAAGTTGCCTCTTTGTTGGCTGCACTCACTCACCCCGGTCACCCGGTCACATAGTTATCTATGCTCCCGGGGATTCGCTCCCTTGCCGCCGCGATCCATCTTGAAATCCATAGGGTATATTATCGCCGTGGGTAATTAAAAACTATATGTAACACCTGTCCAAACAATACTTGAATATGACTTATTAACCATTGGACTATCTTTAATTTCACTCGGTAAACGCTCAACACGCCCCATCATAAATACAGACCACTCCTGGTTAAATTTATAATTAGCAGATAATTCCAAATAAGGAGCCCAGCTATCATCTGGGGTATATTTTTCTAGTCCGCTATGGCGTGATTCACTATCTTTAATGCCATATTCATAACGATTTTGTTTTTTACTATTCCAAACCACACCTAATCCTGGTTGTAATGACCAATCATCACTTTTAAATTCATATAAATAAGCCAGGTCAATCGTTATGCCTTTACTTTTACCCAACGTATCCGCAGCAAAAGAGCTACGCAACGTTCCCCAATCTTCAATATGACGATAGCTAAAGCCGCCCATCATAGTATCATGGCGACGATCCAGCTTTTTCATCTGCTTATCTTCATTATCTTTTGGGCGGAAATTTTGAGGATAGTAATAGACATCTAAAGATAGCTGATCTTTTGGTTGATTCCACAAATAATACCCGGCGGCTAAAGTATGAAAATAGAAATTGTCACTTTCATAATTAACCATTGGAACAAACAACACTTTATCTTTATTCTTTACCCCCTTATAAGGTGATGCCTCAGCCAAAACAGAGGCACCAATTGACCACTGTCCCGCATAAGCTAAAGATGAAGAAAGACAAAAAGCGGCGACTGTGGCTAAAATTTTAGCTTTGTTGATCATGATTAACTATTTCCTTTAAAACAATTATGCGATTAGCTATATCAAGTGTAAAAGATCATTTCTCTCATTTCCAAGTAATAACGTTCTATTTTGCCTTAAAAAGCACGATATGTTTAGCTCCCACCTAATTCTTCTGACAAAAATAGACTGATTATAGGAAACAAAGAGATATTAATTTAGCGAAAACGGTAACTTATTTCCTGCAATAATACCAAACGCTAACGACTATTTGACACTATCCCCGTTATCTTTCAAGTTGCCTCTTTGTTGACTGCACTCACTCACCCCGGTCACATAGTTACATAGTTACCTATGCTCCCGGGGATTCGCTCCCTTGCCGTCGCGATGCACCTCAAAATCCATAGGGTATAGATACCGGGACCCGATTTGCCAATGCGCACAATAATTCATAGCCAATTGTTCCAGAGCTCTCCGCCACATCATCCACCGGTAAATTTTGCCCCCACAATTCAACAGGGCTGCCAATTTGGGCCTGCGGACAAGGCGTTAAATCCACCGATAACATATCCATTGATACCGTACCTAATACTTGGGTCCTAACGCCATCAACAATAATCGGTGTTCCCGTCATGGCACAACGGGGATAACCATCAGCATAGCCACAGGCGACGGTACCGACTCGCATAGGGCCTGGCGCTGTATATTCACTGCCATAACCTATTTTATCTCCTGCCTTGAGATTCTGAATAGCAATAATCTCACTTTGCAGACTCATCACCGCTTTCAACCCAATATCGGCAATATCTTTCCACTTTCCACTGGGTGAGGCACCATAAAGCACGATACCGGGACGTACCCAATCTCTATGAGTTTGTGGATACCACAAGGAAGCGGCTGAATTCGCCAAACATTGAGAAATATCCAATCCCTGACTCACCGAATGAATAACGTTAAGTTGTTCAGTAACGCTGATCTCCTTATTATCCTTATCCGCATTCGCAAAATGTGACATTAACGTTATTTGCCCAATTTGCCGGATCCCTCTTGCTAATAATAAAACCGCGCTATATTGATCCGCAGGAAATCCCAATCGATTCATACCGCTGTTGAGTTTGAGATAAATATTGATGGGTTTACTCAAATTGGCCGCTTCTATTGCTTCAAGTTGCCAATGGCTATGCACCACCGTTGTCAACTGATATTCATCAATTATTGGCAAATCTTCGGGTTTGAAAAACCCTTCCAATAGTAAGATTGCACCCTGCCACCCCTGCTCCCGCAATAAAATCGCTTCATGAAAATCAAGTAAAGCAAACCCATCAGCCTGATCAAGAGACCGCCATATACAATGCAGACCATGCCCATAAGCATTTGCTTTAACAACAGCCCAGATTTTACTATTACCGACCTTATTACGAATAATCGCCAAATTATTTTCCAATGCATCAAGATGGATCGTTGCCGAAATCGGACGTGGCATATTCTATTAGCCTCTCAGTTCAGTATGTAATTGATGGCTAAATGGCACCAATTTTGTATTAAAACCATTAACATAACGAAATACGGATAAATCATCAGATGCAATAGCAGGCTTTTTACCCGAAATAATATCCGCCAGTAATTGACTGGAACCGCATGCCATTGTCCATCCCAATGTACCATGCCCTGTATTTAGGTAGAGATTGTGATATTCAGTCGGACCAACAATTGGCGTACCATCTGGCGTCATTGGACGTAATCCTGTCCAAAAATGAGTCTGAGTAATATCGCCACCACCTGGATAAAGGTCTTGCACCACCATTTTCAATGTTTCATGACGTGCTTTAAGCAGATTCAAATTGAAACCGACAACTTCTGCCATTCCACCCACACGAATACGGTTATCAAACCGGGTAATCGCAATTTTGTATGTTTCATCCAATGCAGTAGATACCGGAGCCCGTTCCGCATCGACAATAGGCATAGTTAATGAATAACCTTTCAGTGGATATACCGGAATTTTGACAAGACCTTTCAGTAATTCAGTGGAATAAGCTCCCATTGCAACAACATAATTGTCTGCTGTCATAACACCATCTTCGCACTGGACGCCGATAACCCGATGCCCTTCCACCAATAACTGTTTGACCTGTTTATTAAACAAAAACGTTACACCTGCCGCTTCTGCCATTTTTACCAACTCTTTGGTAAAAAGCTGGCAATCACCCGTTTCGTCGTTCGGTAATTGTAAGCCCCCCGTCAATTTGTGAGCGGCATGCGCCAATGCCGGCTCTACTGTCGCGAGTTTATCTGCCGTTAATAAATTGTAAGGAACACCTTCCTGTTCAAGAACAGCGATGTCATTCACCGCATTATCAAACTGCTTATTGGTGCGGAATAACTGAAGCGTGCCTCTCTGACGCCCTTCGTATTGAATACCCGTATCAGCCCTCAACTGTTTGATACAGTCACGACTGTACTCTGCCAATCGTACCATCCGGCTCTTATTTATCGCATAGTGACTTGCATCACAATTACGCAACATCTGCCACATCCAGCGTAACTGAAACAGCGATCCATCCGGACGAATAGCCAATGGAGCATGACGTTGAAACATCCACTTAATCGCTTTCAATGGAATACCCGGCGCTCCCCACGGGGTTGCGTATCCCGGTGAGATCTGCCCGGCATTCGCCGCACTGGTTTCCTCAGCAGCACTTCCCTGGCGATCAATGACAGTGACTTCATGACCTTGCTGTACCAAATACCAGGCACTGGTTACACCAATAACACCACTACCTAAAATAAGGATTTTCATCATGGCCCCCGGACAATTTAAAATTTTAGGCAAGCATAATATGCTGTTTATAAAAAACCAATATAGAACAATCATCGGTCACGTCAATAATCTATATTTATGATTTGGATCACAATTAGATTACATTTATGCAACAGACTTATTTATGATTTATACATAACCAAGTTATGAAAATTAATATTAAAATCATAAAATTAAGATAATAATTACGATATGAGCCGCAGGCTAATTATTTCATATCAAGTCATTATTCAGCGTTTTTCGGTGAAAAAAATGAATCAATTAAACAACCACAAGATACCAATAACCATCAATTAATCGAAATAAAAACCCAAACAAAAACCAAAAAATCAGAATAATACTCTGAAATAGAGACATTAACGATTGGCTGGAGATGGAATGAAAAAAAAGAAACAAAATGCCCGGTACAGAACATTCTGCACCGGGTCAATTTAAAATAATGTTGATTTGAAACTAACTGCCTATCCCAATAGAGCTATTTTATTTGCCATTTTGAACCTGGGCAGTGCTCAAAATCCTCACGTACTACGTGTACGCTCCGGTTTTTCCGCGCTGTCCGTGTTCAAACTGTCTGCAACAATTACGCCTATTGAGATAGGCTCTAATAGATCGGATAACGCCTGGAATTAAGTAAAAATACTAACGAGATATCAGCGATACACTTCAGACAAATCACTTGGCATCGTACTTTGCATACTGTGCCAAATGACACCACTCTCTTTACCATAGTTACGTACACATTCCATGACGTTATCGTAAGATTCATCACGACATAATATCACCAATTGCTGATAAAAATTCAGCGCCAATTTACGCGCCTCAGGATTAGAAAAGTAATAACGCCCTATACGGGTATATAGCCCTTTCAACCCATTGATAATAAGGCCGTAAATTGGATTACCTGAAGCAAAAGCTAAACCACGGAAAATATCATAATCTAGCATACTAAATGACTCTGAATTATCTTCCACATGCTCCTTTTCTGCCAGTACTTCCAATGAGTTACCCGGATTATGCTTAAAAGCCGTGCGAATAAATATCGCTGCAATATTCGTTCTCACCGCCAGTAGATTATCAATCAACTCAGGAACGCGATCGTGATCAAGACGGGCCAGAGTCTCTAAAATATTAAGACCCGATGTTTCCCAAAAGTTATTCACTTTTGTTGGTTTGCCATGCTGAATTGTTAACCATCCATCACGTGCCAAACGCTGCAATACTTCACGCAGGGTGGTCCTTGTCACACCAATTAACTCAGATAATTCACGTTCTGCCGGAAGAATAGAGCCTGGAGGAAAACGGCCGTTCCATATACTCTCAATAATATACTCTTCCGCAAAACCTGCGGGACTTTGAGCCTTAATGACCATATTTTTATTATTCCAACGTGATTTTTCCAACTAATAATAGATGAAATTATATCAGAATACGCAACTTCAATATAGCTATGTAGTCTAGAAAGCGTAAAGGCGGTCATGAAAAAAAGCGTACTCATGCTTAGTTATGCCTCATTTCCCTTAAAACATTCTGTATAAAAGCGTACTATTGTTTAAAGAACACGATTTTACGAATTTAGAGGAACTTTAATTGCAATGGAAACCAGTATCCTAAAAACAGCGGTAAAAAACTTTCTCGGCAACTCGCCAGATTGGTATAAGCTCGCTATCATCATCTTTCTCATCATCAACCCATTGATATTCTTTTTTATTAATCCATTTGTCGCAGGCTGGCTGCTTGTTATCGAATTTATCTTTACGTTAGCAATGGCACTTAAATGTTACCCGTTACAACCGGGTGGCCTGTTGGCAATTGAAGCGGTCATCATCGGCATGACCTCCCCGCAACAAGTTGGTCATGAAATTGCTAATAACTTGGAAGTTGTACTGTTACTGATATTTATGGTCGCAGGAATTTACTTTATGAAGCAATTACTATTATTTGCTTTCACTAAACTCCTGCTCTCCATAAAATCTAAGCGTATGCTTGCCTTAGCATTCTGCCTAGCCAGCGCATTCCTGTCAGCATTTCTTGATGCCCTGACAGTTATCGCGGTAGTTATTAGTGTTTCCCTTGGCTTCTATTCTATCTACAACAACTTCATTACTGATCAGAATGATGTCATTAACGCTAAACATGACGACCACATTGATACAGCAAAAAAGAAACAAACTCTTGAACAGTTTCGCGCTTTTTTGCGCAGTCTCATGATGCATGCAGGGGTAGGCACTGCACTTGGTGGTGTGATGACGATGGTAGGAGAACCCCAAAATCTGATTATCGCCAAAAACGTTAATTGGGATTTTGTCACCTTCTTTATTCGCATGGCTCCAATTACCCTACCTGTCTTTATCTGCGGGCTACTAGTCTGTTTTCTGGTCGAACACTTTAAACTGTTCGGTTATGGTACAGAATTGCCAGAACGCGTCCGACAGGTATTGGAAGATTACGATAAAAAAACCAGCGCAAAACGAACACATAAAGAAAAAGCACAGCTTATTGCTCAAGCGCTAATCGGTATATGGCTCATTGTCGCGCTGGCGTTTCATCTGGCAGAAGTTGGTCTGATTGGCCTTTCCGTCATTATTCTAACCACGTCGTTCTGTGGTATTACCGAAGAACATGCACTGGGTAAGGCATTTGAAGAGGCACTACC
Organism: Photorhabdus sp. RW14-46; assembly: GCF_963887965.1. NCBI lineage: Bacteria > Pseudomonadati > Pseudomonadota > Gammaproteobacteria > Enterobacterales > Morganellaceae > Photorhabdus > Photorhabdus sp. RW14-46. Next base: position 111,284 of record NZ_CAWPHH010000004.1, read on the forward strand.
GTTCACGGCATTACTGACTGTATTCTTTTCTATCGTTGCCGTCATTGTTGACCAGCAACTGTTTACGCCATTTATTCAGTTCGTATTACAGGTTTCTGAAACTTCTCAACTTTCCCTGTTCTATCTATTCAATGGCTTACTCTCATCAGTATCAGATAACGTATTTGTCGGTACGGTTTATATCAATGAAGCAAGAACTGCGATGCAAGAGGGCCTGATTTCACATAAACAATTTGAATATCTGGCTGTTGCGATTAATACCGGCACAAACCTGCCTTCCGTTGCCACACCTAACGGACAAGCTGCATTTCTATTCCTGTTGACGTCGACATTATCGCCATTGATTCGTTTATCTTATGGCCGCATGGTGATAATGGCACTACCTTATACCATTGTCATGACGCTGGTCGGTTTGCTGTGTGTAGAATTTCTGCTAATTCCAGTCACTGACATGATGGTTCATTGGGGCCTAATTGCTTTGCCATAACCAGCAATAATTCATTTTATAGCATTAACCAGCCAATGCCGTATTGAGCAATGATAACGCTCAATACGGCATTATTTTTCCCCGAAAAAGCCAAATTTACCTTAATTGACTTTTTTTGTTACCTGTAAATCGGCAAAATAGGCGCTCAATTATTTATCTTAATCTGCATGGAAAAACGGAAATGATGCGATTTTTGAACCACTGTTCTCAAGGACGAAGCGCATGGCTGTTAATGATTTTGACTGCCCTGATACTAGAAAGCTCGGCATTATATTTTCAACATGTGATGAAATTACAACCCTGTGTGATGTGTATTTATGAGCGGGTTGCTCTGTTTGGTGTGTTGAGCGCTGGGATATTAGGTGTAATCGCACCAAAAACGCCGTTACGCTGGCTGGCTATTATTTTGTGGATCTACAGTGCCTGGGGTGGCCTGCAACTCGCATGGCAACATACTATGATGCAGTTGCACCCTTCTCCATTTAATACCTGTGATTTCTTCGTAAACTTCCCTTCATGGTTGGCGTTAAACCAATGGCTTCCTTCTGTATTCGAAGCTACAGGTGATTGTTCAGTAAGACAGTGGCAATTCCTGACATTAGAGATGCCACAATGGCTAGTCGGTATTTTTGCTGCTTACCTAGTGGTTGCTGCATTAGTATTAATCAGCCAATTTTTTAGCCGTAAATAATTTCCAACTTAGATAGTTGAAATAGTTGAAAATGATTGTCTGATGAATCAAATATATACCCAATGGATTTCAAGATGCATCGCGACGGCAAGGGAGCGAATCCCCGGGAGCATAGATAACTATGTGACCGGGGTGAGTGAGTGCAGCCAACAAAGAAGCAACTTGAAAGATGACAGGTATACTCACAGAATCATGCCCAAGGCTGCCTTTCCAACGGCATGTTTCTGCTCATATCAGTTGCTTGATTTCTACCTCACCTTTCAACTTGACGCACAAGAACCTTGCAACAATGCCCTTTCATCACAACGCTTACCATTTGCCAACTGGCAAACAGGTATTTGCGCACCATTTAATTGTATTGCTAATGCAGGCATGCCACCTACATAAGAACAGATTGCTCTGGCATTATCCCTAAGAGCAACTGCCGGTTGAGAATTTTCCGGTTGAGAGTATTGTATCCCCTGATATTGAGTCGCTGTTTTCCCTGTCTGGCGACTACAACCCGCTAATACAGCAATACTAAAGAGGACTCCTAATAACACTGTCTGGAATCCTTTCTTATTACTGGCATTTAACATATCTCTTCTCCAGAAAACGATTCAGGGAAAACAGGAGCACCGTTAATTGTTAATTAATGTGCACTGCTGTTAGAAAGCAGGTTTATTACCATTACACCGGCAACAATAAGAGCCATACCTAAAATAGCCGCCCAATCCAGCTTCTGTTGATATAAAAATATCGCGGCAATAGAAACCAACACAATACCCAAGCCAGACCATATGGCGTAAGCAATTCCTAATGGCACAACTTTGACCACCTGAGATAACCCCCAGAAAGCGATACCGTATCCAACAATGACCAGTATAGAAGGGAATAATTTACTAAACCCATCAGAGGCTTTTAATGAAGCCGTTGCGATAACCTCAGCAACAATTGCCATTGCTAAATATACAAATCCATTCATATCCTAACTCTCTATAGTAGAAAAAATAAATCGACCAACATTAATAGACAAAAACGGATTGAATTTATCACAAACGCTTTAAGGTGTAACGTAACAAAATTGATATATTTCGTTCCTTAAATCCAATTCAAACCTTATTTACCCCCTGCTTAAGAAGTACCACTCAGGCAGGAAAATCGTTGGAGCGATTTTACAGAGAATATGGAAAAGTGCTAACGATAGGTTCCAGCTTTGAGATTTAGATCAGAATCATTCGCCGATACCCTTTAGGATTTCTAAGAAAACATAGCACTGTAGAATTAAAAACGTGTACATTTATAAGCTAAAAATAATCTTATCATTTGATTAAGCAATGATGGTGACGAAACGATAAGGAAGTTATGTTGTCCAACGTTGAGCCAACATATGTTACTCTTGGCGCAACAACTGAAAGATTAGCTGCTGGAATTTGCATGGCCGGGTGGTTATATGGATAGTAAAGGAGGAAAATGGCTTATTAAACTTATTGTTAAATATTCAATGGGATATTAATATGAATAGCATCATTATATCAATAGCAATATACTTACTTTTAAAAACACGCTTAGCTATTAAATGAAAACTAAGCGTATATACCCTATTGATTTCAAGATGCATCGCGGCGGCAAGGGAGCGAATCCCCGGGAGCATAGATAACTATGTGACCGGGGTGAGTGAGTGCGGCCAACAAAGAGGCAACTTGAAAGATAACGGGTATAAACTGTATTTATCAATAAACCATCTCATCCCAAATGCAATATCCTGATGTTCCCGCCATATGATGCCGACAAGTAATATTAACATACTGAACTGAAATAACTTCCTCCGGCTGGCCGTTATTATCATTAATAACATGCGGACAATTAACATTTAAATCACAAATTTTTGCCCCGGTGAGCAAGATGGAATAAAAAAGTTCCTGTGAACCTATTTGAGAAGTCCGATAAATATCAAATGTCAACTCCAGTCTTTCATGATTAGCTGCCGCTATCATTAACAATGGGGAAGATTTATCTAATAGTTTAATGAAGTTTACCGGCTGATAATTAACATTCTGAGCAACTGTCAGACCATGATTGAATTGCAACACCATAATTTGATTTTCATGTCCATGCTGATACCGATTACCAATGGAATCCAAAGTCGAACATCCTTGAGAAATAAGCCCCTGAGATTCACCTTTTATCGTCACATAAATCATATTTGCCATAACTATACCTACTTAATTTACCTTATGTTCAAGTTCTCATTCTGAGTTATTTTCCTTTGATTTCAATAAAATAATTGTAATTTCCATAAGATAATTGTAACAAATTGTTAATTATCTTATATAAATGTAAATATTGAAGGCTCGTAGTCAGACCAAATATATAAACAAATTTCCATTCACTATTACTATCCTTTAGCAAAGAAAAAACTGCAAATTAATCAATATCAACCGAAAACATCAGATTGAATTTATACATCACCGACTCCCTATAAATTCTCACTCTGTAAAGATTAGAAACCCATTTATTATATGTTGAAAATAATCCGATTATCTGATTAAGTTATGTCATCTAACGTCAGGCCAACATGTTAAAAGCTACCACAGGAACAAATAGAGTATTTATGAAAAGAAACATTCAACCCGGTTTCTGTGTCGTACAGCAACCTGGAGGATTAAGTTTTCAAGCCAGTCTGTTATTCAGCCATTCAAATAGCGAAGCGGCTCGCTATTTTATGGCATTAAATTCAAATTACCGATTCCTGAAACCGGGGCAAATTCTGCTGGTGGCAGATCCAGACTCTTATAATCCGCCCCACATGATACAGCTATTAAGACAATCTCAGTATCAGGTCAACCAATCCGTTTCAGCTCTGCCTAATGAATCCGCAGCATTTTTGCATCGTCATTTTGGTCTGTTTCACTATGTACTGGATCAGGGAGGAACCTTAGTTGGCACCGCATCGTCACTGGGTGATACTTATTTCTCCCAAATCAAAAAAAATCTGTCAAAGTTACAGAAGCTTTATCAAAGAGAATATCGGTTAAATGGGCTAAACCGAAAATTTGCCAGTCCCGAGTTTTATGTAGAAAGACAACTGATTATGGGTAACCTAAAGGGATTATTAAATAAAGTTGGCCGACTCTCTTTGAAAATCGATCAACATCCTAATTTAAAACATGCGCTAAAGTTATCAACCAAAGCCATTGCTCACCAATGGGATAAAGCAGGGATTGGCGCAATAAAGGGATATAGTCAAACAATTTTACAAAGTGAAAAAATGATTAAATGGATGAAATATGGTGGCCGGGTTGCCATTGGTCTGGATTTTGTTGATACCACCGGGCAGGTTATTGATGCCTGTAATTATGGGCAAGCAGGAAAATGTGAAAAAGTAACCATCAAGGAATATAGTAAATTTGCTGGTAGAACAGGAGGTGGGATAGCCGTAGGATATGGTGGCAGTATAGCAGCAGGAGCAGCATGTGTTGCCCTTGGGTTTGCAACTGAAGGATTAGCTGTTGGAATTTGCATGGCGGGCGGCGGTTTAACTGGTGGGGCTATAGGTAGCTATGGATTTGAGAAGACTATGGGATTTTTCGCGGATATATTTATAGAGCATTTTTTATGAGCATATTAGATCTAATAACCATTATCTCCGTTATTTTTTTCTTCTTATTTTTAATTATATCAATAATTATTTACAAAATAAATCAAAAAAAGATGGATAAAATTATTGATTTATATATGGAAAAAGGTTTTTGCTTATCAACAGCAGCATACATTGGTCATTCTATAGGTATTCATGGTCAGATTCATCCTGCCGTATTTTTCTATAAATTATTAACAGGGAAAAGAATAAGGATAAATAGACCTGATAGTAAATATATGCCACAAGAATCTTATGATTTCATTCAAAACTTACCCTCCAATTTGACCCACTGGATAAAAATATATTTCATCACCATTAATATAAGTTTTATATCCTTCTTTATATCAACAGTAACGGCTTTATGTCATAAATACTCTTATATTTTTAACTGAATTCAACTTAAAATACGCACTAAAATTCGGAGATCAAATTAAGAATAAAAATGGAAAATGTAATGGGTAAATCTGCTATTGAGTATTTTTTTGGATATGAATATGCACAGAGTAATTCCTCTTATTGTTATTATCTCTTAATCAGTTTATTATCTTTCGCTATTGGAATAGTATTTCTTACATATGATAAATATATCTTGCCGTTTTTTAATTAAGAATTTTTTAGAAGAACACGTAGCCAGGAAGGCTATAGGTAACTATGGATTTGAGAAAACTGCGGAATTTACTGTAGATTTTTTTATAGGAAATTAACTATGAGCATATTAGATTTGATAATGACAATATGTCTTTTCTTATCTCTTTTATTTTTGGTTATATCAATAGCCATTTATAAAATAAATCAAAAAAAGATGGATAAAATTATTGAATTATATATAGAAGAAGGATTTTATTTACCAACAGGCATAACAATACAACGCTTCGGAAGGATGCGTGATCAGTTTCAAGTCGTTATGTTCTTCTACAGGCTGTTAACTGGAAAAAAAATGAAAAAAAATCATCCTGATAGCAAATATATGCACCAAGAATCTTATGATTTTATTCAAAATCTACCCTCCAGCTTAACTCATTGGATAAAAATATATATCATTACCACTTATATAGGTGCAGCATTTTCTCTCATATCAACAATAATAATCTTAATTCAAAAGTATTATTAATCGTGCTAAACCTAATATCAATAGCTATTTACAAGATAAATCAGCGCAACATCAATAAAATCATTGAATTATATACAGAAGCTGGACTTTATATGTCAGAACGAGCAAAAATGAGCTATTTTTTAATTAAGATTTTTTTAGAAAAACACTTAGCTAGCTATGCTATGGATTAGAGAAGACTATGGGATTTTTCGCAGATCTATTTATAGAGCATTTATTATGAAAATATTAGACCTAATAACCATCATTTCCGTTATTTTTCTCTTCTTTTTTTTCATTATATCAATAACTATTTACAAAATAAACCAAAGTAAAATGGATAAAATTATTGAATCATATATAGGAAAAGGACTTTATTTATCAGCAGGCGTAAAGCTGGGCCGTTTTTTGGGTGTTTATGGTCAGTATCAGGTTGCGATATTTTTTTATATGCTACTCACTGGAAGAAGAATGAGAATCAATGAAAAGGATAGCAAATATATGTATCAAGAATCTTATAACTTTATTCAAAACCTACCTTCCAGTTTAACTCATTGGATAAAGATATATTTCATCACCATTAATATAAGTTTTATATCTTTTTTTATATCAACAGTAACGGCTTTATGTCATAAATACTCTTATATTTTTAACTGAATTCAACTCAAAATACGCACTAAAATTTGGAGATCAAATTAAGAATAAAAATGGAAAATGTAATGGGTAAATCTGCTATTGAGTATTTTTTTGGAGATGAATATGCACAGAGTAATTCCTCTTATTGTTATTATCTCTTAATCAGTTTATTATCTTTCGCTATTGGAATAGTATTTCTTACATATGATAAATATATCTTGCCGTTTTTTAATTAAGAATTTTTTAGAAGAACACGTAGCCAGGAAGGCTATAGGTAACTATGGATTTGAGAAAACTGCGGAATTTACTGTAGATTTTTTTATAGGAAATTAACTATGAGCATATTAGATTTGATAATGACAATATGTCTTTTCTTATCTCTTTTATTTTTGGTTATATCAATAGCCATTTATAAAATAAATCAAAAAAAGATGGATAAAATTATTGAATTATATATAGAAGAAGGATTTTATTTACCAACAGGCATAACAATACAACGCTTCGGAAGGATGCGTGATCAGTTTCAAGTCGTTATGTTCTTCTACAGGCTGTTAACTGGAAAAAAAATGAAAAAAAATCATCCTGATAGCAAATATATGCACCAAGAATCTTATGATTTTATTCAAAATCTACCCTCCAGCTTAACTCATTGGATAAAAATATATATCATTACCACTTATATAGGTGTAGCATTTTCTCTCATATCAACAATAATAACCTTAATTCAAAAACATTATTCATTGTGCTAAACCTATACCCTATGGATTTCAAGATGCATCGCGGCGGCAAGGGAGCGAATCCCCGGGAGCATAGATAACGATGTGACCGGGGTGAGTGAGTGCAGCCAACAAAGAGGCAACTTGAAAGATAACGGGTATATTTAAGAGTTTTAATAAACATCAAATATCAGTTCCAGTTTTTCACGGCTAACAACCCGCTATCATTAGCAATAGGGAAGATTTATCTAATAGTTTAATAAAGTTTACCGGCTGATAATTGACATTCTGAATAACAGCCAGACCATGATTGAATTGCAACACCGTAATTTGATTTTCATCTCCATTCTGATATCGGTTATCAACAGAATTTAGAGTATGAGCGATCCTCATTTTCCATACAGAAAAAACTATTAATTGATCAGCATTAACAGGTAAAAATAAGCGGAATCTATCACAAACTCTTTTAAGGTGTCAGGCCATAAAAATGGTATACTCCTTCCCCTAAATCCCATTTAAACATTATCTACGAGTGTCCGTGGTGGATCAAAAACAACAATATAATCTGAACAAATTACAGAAGCGTTTACGCCGTGATGTCGGTCAAGCAATCGCTGATTTCAATATGATTGAGGAAGGCGATCGTATTATGGTCTGCCTTTCTGGTGGTAAAGACAGCTATACCCTGCTATCTATCCTGCAAA